>CAKKPE010000064.1 GCA_919901565.1 bacterium | reverse complement strand
CAATTGATCATTTGTTGGAACCAGAATAAAATCTTCCTTGTCCATGGGGAGCCTATTAATGATTTTATGTGCATCTGGTATTCTGGGTACGCCGGGGTGAATCAACATTTTTAATGTACTGTTAAAATGTCTTTCTACGAAAAGATCCTGATTAAGAGTAAAAAAGAATCCTAACTCATCTCTTGAGCCACAGAAACGCTCTATCATTTTGTTAACACCATATATATTCGGGATACCGTTTCCAGATTTGCAGGCACAGACTATATCTTCAAGAATCCTATAGGCATCAAATATTGCAACATCTATTGCACTTCTCTCCTCATCGTCATAATCACCAGTCATAACTTCATAATAAATTGATTCATAATCAGGATTGTCAAAAAGCACTTTTTTAAGTCGAGGATATGATTGTATTTTATTAAATATTATCGACCACATCTCTTTAGCGAGTAGTCCGCCAAAATTCTTGGTAAAACCAGCACCAGTAAGTAAGATATGTTGTGAGTATTCCCTTTGCATTATTATTTACCTACATAATTGAAAGACTATATCGTCCAACGCCAAACTCACAGGCGCCTGCTTTTTGGCGTCCTGTGCAGTGTGATGTTATGGCCGGGGTTGAAGTTGCTTATGATTTCGCTTACGAATCTCTCCCAATCTCCTGCTGTGTCCAAAAAAAAGGCCCTTTCTTTTCCAAAGGTGGACTGCATTGAAACGCGATAAGGACGGTAGCTCTCTCCCCGCGTTAGATAAAAATAGCTCCAACCATTCTCTTCCGCCTTAGCTCGGTACCCGCTGTACTTCCGTGTGTCATTGCCGAAAATACCCAAGGCTTTTATTTCAATAGCAACTTTACCCACCAGCAAGTCAACCTTGGTTCTACCGTGGAGCCGCACTTGCTCCTCTATGGTTGGGGCTAATCTTAATTCCTTTAATTCCTCACATAAGCAATGGCGGATTGTCTGCTCATAAACCCAGCCATTTAGCCCTTTTGTAGTTGGTTGCCTTCCCTCGGCTACAGGCAAGGAGGCAAGCAACTGGTAGGCACGCGAAAGGTTTTCTTGATATAGCCTCTCTACTTCTTGTTCGTCGAATTTCATATCTTTGCCATAACTTGTTTACATACAGATCCGTACTAAAAACCTATAGACATCTGTTTTAGCTATATATAACGCCAGCAATTAATACCAATAAATACGTTAACCCATTCACATATCAATATAATCTCGCTTGTAACCAAATTCGCGCCGTGGTGTTATACAGTCTGTATAACACGACTCGCGGCCCCGACACGTTAAGTCCTCCGCCTACGAAAGGATGAGCAATCCTACATCAGCACGGGTAGAGTTTCAAGGAAAATGTGTCTGGATTCCCTCTATGAGTCGTAGACCGATCAAGCCTGCCCTCGACCCACTGATCGAGCCTGTCCTCCGACTTGATCGGGGGATCAGAGGGCAGGCTCCGATCCGTGGAAGCCAAGGCCGAATACAGAAAAGGGTTGACTTTAACATTGAAAATTCATATATTGAGTATGATATTTCAATAATGGTGGGGGTGAACCCTGATGATTGTCCAAAGAAAAGAAGCCGCCCGTCGGTTCTCCAAGATGATGGATCTCTTTCCGGTGACTGCGGTGCTCGGCGCGCGGCAGTGCGGCAAGACCACACTGGCGCGCGGCCTTGCCGCTGATCACTACTTCGATCTGGAAAATCCGCGGGATCTGGCGCGGCTTGAGACGCCGCAGTTGGCCCTGGAATCTCTTTCCGGCCTGATCGTGATTGATGAGGTCCAGCGTCAGCCGGATCTCTTTCCCTTGCTCCGCCATCTCGTGGACACGCATTCAGACCAACGATATCTGGTCCTTGGAAGCGCCTCGCGGGACCTGATACGGCAGAGCAGTGAAACCCTGGCGGGACGAATCGGTTACTACCATCTCGGCGGATTTATGCCGCAGGATATCGATAATGCGCGACGCCTGTGGCTTCGGGGAGGGTTCCCCAGGGCCTATCTGGCGAAAAGAGACGAGGACGCCTTCGCATGGCTTGAGCAGTACATCGCGACCTTTATGGAGCGGGACATCCCGCAGCTCGGTATCTCGATCCCGGCGCGCACGTTGCGCCGGTTCTGGACCATGCTCAGTCACTATCACGGACAGGTCATCAACTATTCGGAGCTGGCTCGGTCCTTTGGTATTTCGGATATGACGGTCCGAAAGTATGTGGACCTTCTTTCCGCCACATTTATGGTGCGGACGCTCCAGCCGTGGCATGTGAATATCTCCAAGCGGCTTGTCAAAAGACCGAAGATCTATTTCCGCGATTCCGGGATCTTTCACAGTTTCCTGACCACGGGGTCCCATGATCAGCTTCTTGCCCACCCCAAGGTCGGCGCCTCATGGGAAGGCTTTGCCCTGGAATCCGTCTGCTTTGCCATTGGGAAACGAGACGAGGACGTGTTCTTCTTTCAGGCCCATGCCGGGGCCGAGCTCGATCTCTTCTGGCAGGAGCGCGGGAAAAACTGGGGTGTCGAGTTCAAATACATGGATGCACCGAGGGCCACGCGATCCATGACGACCGCCATCAACGATCTGAATCTTGCTCATCTCTGGGTTATCTATCCTGGGAGTGACTCCTATCCGCTGGCTGAAAACATTTCTGTTCTATCACTTTCCGATGTTCGGGGCGAGTGGAGTTACCCGACGCGAACGCTGTCCCGGAAGCGCGGGGTTGCACACAGACACAACTGAGAATGGAGAGAAACTCCCGATGTTTCAAACCCTATTCTTCAGGAGGCACGAGGAGGCGCTCCTCTGCAAGAGAATGAAGATGCCGCTCTGCGGTGGTCTTGTACTTTTTGGGCGCCCGTTTACGCTCCCGTATCTCCTCGGGTGTCAGCTCCCCTTTTTTCAGGGCGGTCTTCCGGAACGTCGCCTGAAAACCGGCACTCCCTCTCTTTTTACGTGAGGACATTTTTCATAATCTCTTTGTCGACCCTCCTCTTCTTGTTCAGGAAGGCTTCGATCAAACCATTATGGCAGATGCGGTTGATATCTCTGCAGACGCCGCCGGAGCTTTTATGAATCTCCAATAAGGCCTCATCGTCAAAAATGGACTCCTTGCACCCGGCGCTCAGGAGCCTGAACTTGATATACTGCAGTGTCTCGTCAGGGCCCATGGGCGAGAGGGAAACCTTCATGTACATCCGGTTCCTCAGGGAATCATAGGATGGATGGGACAACCGCCTTAAAAACAGGTCCTCCGCGAACAGGATGCAGGTGGAGAGCTTTTTCTGCGGGGTTTCAAGGTTACTGATGGTTCGAAGGATGTGCAGGGACTCCGAGCTCAGGAAATGCGCCTCGTCAATCAGGACCACCAGCTTCCGGTTCTGGCTGTAAAGATCGATGATCTGGTCGTGCAGCAGGTCGATCAGCGCCTGCGTCTGCGAAGGGAGGTTATTGTTATCCTCGATCAGCTCTTTCAGGATCTCTTTGAGCAGGGAGGTCTTGCTCATACCGGGTGTGACAAGGATCATCACGGGACGGTACTCCTCAGGGTCCAGATGTTTCAAAAGCATCAGGGTCATCAGGCTCTTGCCGGTCCCGCTGGCGCCGTGCACCAGGCCCAGGGAGATGTCATCCTTGATGGTCATGATCATTTTCCTGAAGGCCATTTCATGGACCGAGCTGCCGTAAAAGAATTCCGGGTTCACCGAGTCGGAAAAGGGATGGGAATGGAAACCGAAGTATTCGAGCTGATTCATGGATGAGGTGTCCCATGACCCCTTTTCAGCTTCCTGGGCTTTCATATGGCTTTCGGATATCAATCCGGCGAGGTCCGGGGCAGGGGCCAGGTCCTCGACCGGCCGGAAGGGAACCTCGTGCAAGGCATTGGACATTTCAGACATAATAAGTTCTCCTTTTCTTGTGTTGGCGGCATGAATATAATAAATCATGGAACCTGATCATTATGCTTCCATGGGTACAAAAAGCTCGAACAGTTCGGTTTTCCTCCCTCCTTTCCATGCCTTTTTTTTATGCAGCAGTTTCTGTACGATCTCTTCGAGACAGAGCACAGCAGGGGAATCCGGGCAAAGGCTGACCAGGGGCGACCGGGCCTGGATGGCTTTTTCCACATTGGAATCCTCAAAAACATACCCCGCTCTCTCCACGATTTTCCCCAAAAACTCGTTTGCGCAGCCGATGACCTTGTCAAAGACCTGGTCGGCCTGGGCCCTGCTTCGGACACGGTTCACGATCAGGTTCATGTTTCCGGCGACCTTCTGCTGCACGGCAATACGGATCAGTCCGAAGGCATCCAGGGTGGATGCGATGTTGGGCGTCGCCACGGTCAGGATTTCATCTGCAAGGCTGATGAACCGGAGGACGTTCCTGGAAACGCCTGCAGAGGTGTCGATGACCAGGACATCGGTCATCTTCCCGAGCCGGGTGATCTCATCAATGATCCGGTTCCGCTGCGGTTCGTTCAGTTCAGCGAGCTGGAAGAGCCCGGACCCGCCCGGGATCAGTTTCATGCCGCAGGGCCCCTCCACGAGGATCTCTTCAATGCCTGCGCGGCGGGTGATCAGGTCTGCAATCGAGAACTTCGGGTTGACCCCGAGGAAGAGATGGGCATTGGCAAGGCCCAGGTCCCCGTCAAAAAGCACGGTCCTGACTCCGTGCCCGGCGAGCATCACGGCCAGGTTCACAGCAAT
Source organism: bacterium (assembly GCA_919901565.1). Classification (GTDB taxonomy): domain Bacteria; phylum CG2-30-53-67; class CG2-30-53-67; order CG2-30-53-67; family CG2-30-53-67; genus CG2-30-53-67. The sequence goes on along the minus strand of CAKKPE010000064.1, from coordinate 37,079 downwards.
GGAGGTCTTGCCCACCCCGCCTTTTCCGCTGGTGACGGCAATGACCCAGACCCCCTTGCCCCGCTCCAGGCAGAGACGCTGGAACTCGGATTTGATTTGAAAGATGCTCAGGTCCGGACGGTTGAGCAGCTGGTCGATCTTCTTCAGGATATTGATCTGTTTCAGGGTGTAAAGTGTCGGGAAGGGTGATAGTCGGGGAAATCCGAAAAAGGCACCGAACTCACGTTCGATGAATCGTATCCGGTTTTTCTCCAAACCCAGGGAAGAGCAAATATCATCAAGAGTGTACAACTCTTTTTCTTCCATTACATCCTGAATAGAGACCGTAGTGCGACATGTCTTAGAGGAACACTTAGGTTTGGGGGGTCATGATACTAAATAAAAAAACGTGTTGCAAGAAAAAAATAAGCAATCAAGCATATTTTCAGATGTTAATAGTTGGGGGTCTGTGAGAAAAATGCCTGTCCTCGACTGAGATCGGGGGTTGGTGTACATCAGGGGACAAGGTTTAGGGCAATCAATAAATTTCCTCTCCCCATGAATGGGGCAAGGGTGAGGGGTTGACCGGGAAGAGCCCCCTCATCCTAACCTTCTCCCCAAGAGGGAGAAGGAACATAAGGAAGAGATCAAGATTAAGACACAGTCTCCGACTCGGGGAATGACATAATGCTATTGAATCCATGTTGTTTTCTCTGTCCGCCTTTGTTAATATCCGTGCATGACGCGACAGGCAAAGGTTAATGAACAGGGCATTGCAGAGGTCGTGGTGCCCGGTGTGGACAGGATCTTCCATTACACCATCCCTGAAGAGTTCAGGAATCTCGCTCTCCCGGGAATCCGGGTGAGGGTCTCCCTGGGCCGCCGGACCGTGACCGGGTATCTCGTGGAAAAAAGGGAGCAGAGCGATTATCCGCAGCTCAAACCCCTGATCCGCCTGCTGGATGCCGAACCCCTTTTGCCCGCGCAGATGCTCAAACTGACCCGGTGGATATCCGAATACTACTTTGCCCCCTGGGGTTCGGTGATCCGGGCCGTGCTTCCCGCGGGCATTGATGAGGTCCGCACATACCACGTCTCCCTCACCGAACAAGGCAAGGCCTGCGCCCAGGCAAACCCCCTGTTTCACAAGGTCCGAAACGTCCTCCAGGACCGGGAGCTGACCATTAAACAGCTCGAAACAAAGACCGGCAAGCGGGACATAAAGGCTCATCTGGACAGATATTGCAAGGAAGGCCTCCTGGTCATCAGAGAGGAGGTCCGCAAACCGGTCCGGAACAAGTCCGAGGCGGTCTACAGGCTCACTTCAGACACGGACCGGCTGGAACAAAACCTTGCCGCCATTCAGAAACGCTCTCCTTCACAGGCCCGGATCCTCCAGGCCCTGCAGGGGAGGCCGGACCCATGGAGCGCCGCGGAAATTCGTGAACAGACCGGCGCCGGGGCCGGCGCGGTCCGGGGCCTGGTTGAGAAAAACCTGCTGGTCCGGGAAAGCCGGGACGTCTTCCGCGACCCTTTCCCAGGAGAGACCATCGTCATGGAGCATCCTCCGAACCTCTCCCCGGAACAGGAAGCCGCCGTGGAGCCGGTCGCGGCCTCCCTGAAACAGGGGCGTTTTGAGACCTTTCTGCTCTATGGTGTGACCGGCAGCGGAAAGACCGAGGTCTATCTTCGCGCCATTGAAACCGCCCGCGCTCAGCAAAAGGAGGCCATCGTCATGGTCCCGGAGATCGCCCTGACCCCGCAATTGATCCGCATATTCCGCTCCCGGTTCGGCAAAGGGATCGCCGTCCTGCACAGCGGGCTCTCGGACGGAGAGCGCTATGACCAGTGGACCCGGATCAGCAAAGGGGAGGTCTCCATCGCCGTGGGCGCCCGTTCGGCGATCTTTGCGCCCTTCACGCACCTCGGTCTTATCGTTGTGGATGAAGAACACGATGCAACCTACAAGCAGGAAGAAGTGCCCAGATACCATGCCCGGGATCTGGCCGTGGTCCGGGGGAAGATGTCCGGCGCAACCGTGATCCTCGGGAGTGCGACCCCCTCGGTCGAGAGTTTCTTTCATGCGCAGGCAGGAAAGTACCGGATGCTCACCATGGAAAAGCGCATCGAGGACCGCCCCATGCCCGAGGTTTGCCTCATCGACATGAAGGAACAAAGAGACGCGGGGTTTCTCTCCCCGAAACTGGCCCAGGCGGTCAAACAGGGCCTCGAACGCAAGGAGCAGGTCCTCCTGTTCCTGAACCGCAGGGGCTATGCCCCCTTTCTTCTGTGCGCAACATGCGGCTATGTCCACCGCTGCCCCAACTGCAGCGTGAGCCTGACCTACCACATGAAGGAGCATGAGGTCTGCTGCCACCACTGCGGATTCACCACGACACTGACAACCGTCTGCCCCGAATGCAAGACCGGATCATTGGAGCTCAAGGGATCGGGCACCGAGCGGATCGAGCAGGAGGTGGAGAAGATCTTCCAAGGGTCATCGCTCCTCCGCCTTGACCGGGACACCACCAGAAAGAAAGGCGCTGCGCAAAAGATCCTGGACCAGTTCCGGTCCGGCCAGGGGGACATCCTGATCGGGACCCAGATGGTGGCCAAAGGGCACCACCTCCCCGGGATCTCCATTGTCGGCGTACTGAACACGGACACCTCCCTGCACCTTCCGGACTTCAGGTCCGGGGAGAGGACCTTTCAGCTCCTGACCCAGGTCGCGGGCCGGTCCGGAAGAGGAGCGACAAAAGGAAAGGTCTACCTCCAGAGCTATACCCCGGAGCACTACTCGATCCAGGCGGCCAGGAACCATGACTACCAGTCATTCTTTGACCAGGAGATCCTGTTCCGGAAGGCCCTGAACTATCCCCCCTATTGCCGCCTGATCAACCTGGTCCTATCGGCCAATTCCCTTCAGAAGGTCAAGGAGGCCGCGGAACACCTCGGGAAGGTCCTCAGGGACCAGCCCCTGCGCCAGCACGGGGTCGAGGTCCTCGGCCCGGCCAGGGCGCCTCTTTCCACACTCAGAGGAAAGAAGCGCTACCAGATCCTCGTCAAAGGGAAATCCGTCCGCAGCCTCCACCGGATCGTGGAACAAGGGGTCACCCGGCTGACACAAACCCCCGGATTCTCCGGCGTGGACCTGATCGTGGACGTGGACCCGGTCAATTTTTTATGAGCGTGGAGAAAACAAAAAAACCTTAGTGCTCTCCAACCTCTGCCCCGTCAGAGGGATGATGAAACCAGTAAACCGGTGGGGCGCCCGAAGAGGGGAGTGGAGCTCAAGCTCAAGTCCTTCAACCTCCCGGTGGATCTCATTGAGATGATCCAGCAAAAGGCAGATGAATTTTTCGGGAGGAACGCTTCCGGTGGCGGAGAAGGCGTTTACGGAGTTTTTGGGCAAACGGTAGATTGCTTTGCTGTCTGTCGGTAGCGTAGAACTTTCCGAATATTATCTAGCCGCGGCAGGGTAAATCTCCCTCGCAAGGAATCGCAGGTGCTCCACATAGACATCAAATTCCTGTATATTCCCGCTCACCGTATCTCTTACCTCATCGAATCCACGTCGTTGTTCATCTATAAACGTATTATCCCACAAAGCGGATAAGATTGATAAGGGAACGCTCTTCGCCTGGAAGACCTTCACAATATCAGACTGACATCTATCCGTAAAATTATCGTCTGTATTAGCGGTTAGTTCATATATGTCATAAAAGTCGCGCTCTGTTTTTGCTGAGCCTGTACTTATAGTCAGAATGCTGCTGACAAATGGCCCGCATTTTCTCAAGCACAAGCAGCTCCCGCGAGTAGCCAGCTATCCTGACTCGTTGGATTGTTTTAACTCGCTTCTTGCCACAGTATTCGTATTCACTGATTTCTAATAGAATCTTTGGGGAACCAGCCCCTTCCGGAACCATAGCATTTCTTCTCATTGTTTCTATGGACTTCCCACGATGCTCAAACGCAACAAGCTTGAATTCACATTGCCACCCGCCCCACCAGACCGGAAGATCGGCCCGTCGGCTTCTGGGCCTCCTTTCACATTTAAAGTCTATAATATTGAACCCCACCTTCTGGAATCTTCTTGCGATAGAGGACTTAATGCCGCTGAAAAAATCTTTTTTGTTCTCTATTCCTTTTGAAATTGAGAAGTCTGCGTCTGTAGACAGCCGGGATTTCAGATCATCGAACAACCGCATTGCACTCCCACCTTTCAGGCGTAGATAGGCGGCAGCCGTCCGATCTTGGTATATTGCAATTATCGTTTCAGTGATTACTTCTTCAATCCTCATCTACAAGTCCCTCTGGATAGTGCAGTTTCCACTTTTTATCATAGCGCCAAGATGTTTTTGCGTTATGGTCTATATAGTAGATGTGCTTCGGTGGAAACTCCCTGTAAACAAGAGCTGCATGCTTCGCCATTCTTGCCTTCTCTAGAAGGAACCCGATGGCTTGAGAATACGGGTACACAAAATCCAGTTTTTTGTATAATTCAATAAGCTTGGCGGCATTCGCCCTCCGTTGCGCAGCTTTGTAATGTGCATACACGCTTGCAATGCCGCCGTTGTAGTGCGGGGCCACGACAGCGTCTATCAGTGCGCGCTCCATGCATGTAACGCGTGACTTCCTTGGCAACAACTGCGATGTTGCAAGGGTCTTAATAACCCCGTGCCCTGAGTTTCTTTCTCGGTCCACTACAACGATGCTATAGCCTGTGATATCAAACACGCAGCTTGTATGTCGGCGTGGCTTAATAAATGCTCTGCGCAGATCGTTATCGCTTATATCTCGAACTTTGCTCCGCCTCTCAGATATTGTCTCGTTACATATGTAAAGTGTTTTTGGAACCTGATTAGTAAGCGAGTGGTAATAGATAGAGGAGTAATTACAGAAATAGCCATCGGGAAACATTGCCATGGCATTTTCATAGGGATCTATTTCATCAAGAGGTCTGGAGCAGTACAAGATACGACTTCTGTTGTTTCTTGCAGTCAGCCGGTATCGCTTGATGATACCATCTTTTAGTAGCACACTAATAAACTTGCTGACATTCTTGTACCGGGTTTCCCCCATGACGCGCTCAGCATGCGCGGGCATTTGGTGCTGTCCCACCGGCATCTTAAAGTGGGTCTCGAACCTCTTTTTAAGAGTTTTTGTATTCATTTCAGAACCTATTAGGTATTAGGTGATAAACGTGTATACACGTTTATCACCTTGTTATCTTCATGTCAACCTAAAAAAACAACTTGACATATAGTCAAATTTACTGTATAACGTGTATACACGTTATACAGTTATAACGTACAGTTGAAGTAGGCACAATAAAATCCGTGACCGGTTTATCTATAAAAGAATCTCAACCGTCGCTATCAAGAATCCGAATTGAGAGGGAGATCCCGCAATTGGGGCTTCTCCCAGTTTTCGCTTGAAACTTTATCCCTGCTAATGTACGATTGCTCCTACTTTCGTGGGCTGATGATTCAGGATCGCCGCCTGCAGAGACTACAGATTCATGGGATAGAACGCAAAGGAACAACCGCCTTGAATGGGGTGTCATTGTGAATTCTACCAGACACCGTTTTTTAAGAGGGGGCCTTGGACCAACTGCAAATCCTTCACATCTCCGATCTCCATGTCAGCACGGAAGACGATTTCGACCGTTCCGTTGTGCTCAATCCGTTGATCGCCCGCGTCCGTGAAGACCGCAAATCCGGCTTCAATCCCGAACTCGTGATCGTTACCGGCGACATTGCCAAGACTGGGATCAAGAAAGAGTATGACCTTGCCAAGCCTTTCTTTGATGACCTCCTCGCAGCTCTTGCCCTTCCGGACCAGAGGCTCTTTGTTGTCCCCGGCAATCACGATGTTTACCGCAAAATATACAGGCCTGGAGATATTCCTTCCTACAAAGAGATGAAAGACCTCAACAAGGAACTGGAAAACTACAGGAATGATCTCCTCAAAGGCATGGATGACTATTTCGCTTTTGTGGAGAAGCATTATCCCCATTTAAAAAGCAATAACCCTCGGCTTGTTCCTTTTATCTATTCTTACACGGCTGAGTGCAAAAAGAGGATCGGCCTTGTAGGCCTGAATTCGGCGTGGATGTGTAGAGTCTCCGATGACAGGGAGAAGATTGCCATCGGCGAATACCAGCTCGTAAAGGCCGTTGAGGAGCTGAGAACAAATGGAGCCCATGATCTCACGGTCCATCTCTTCCACCACCCACTGGAATGGCTCTGGCCCAAGGACCGGTGGATCTGCCGGAAACATATGAACGGCTGTATCGCCCTTTCAGGACACCTCCATGATGCGGAAGGCGGATACACCAGGGACCTGGTTGGAGAGATCTATGGCTTTCAGGCCGGCTGCGCCTATGAAGAGAGCACCTACCCCAACCGGTTTCAATACATTACCCTGAACTGGGCCATCCATAAGATCCGGCTGGACTTCAGAACGTTCGTTGACAAAGATAGACAATGGGTCCTGGATGGTGAAAAAGGCAAGGACGGTCAGTGCGTCTTTGACATGCCCGGAATCAAAACTTCGGTCGCTAATATCCAGCGCTCTATTAAGCAAGAGCGTATCTTTGAGAACTACAAACAGGCTGCGCTGAATGAACACCGCCACCTCCCCACACAGGGTTTCGAGACTACCTTGAGGGTCCCTATTGAACTGGAAAAGGTCTATGTGCAGATGCAGGCCCGCATGCATCTCCGAGATCATGGTCTGACGGTTCAAGAAAGGCAGATCCTGGAGGAGAGACAAGACAGGGAGCAACTCCCTATCATGGACCTCAGAAAGGCCTTTGAGGTCTCGGCGCGCCTCAAGACCAAGGATCTGGTCATCCTGGGCAATCCGGGCTCAGGCAAGACCACCCTTTTAAAATATATTCTTGTCATGCTGATCCAGGACAGAGGCAGGGAGAGGCTCGGACTTGAGCAGGATCTCATCCCATTCTTTGCTCCTTTGCGAGAGTTAAAAGAACCTAAAAAGCAGGGCTTTCTCCCATTCATCATGGAGGCTTGTTCATTAAAGGGTCGTTCGGTTTCCGAGAGTGTCCTGAAAAAGCTTCTTGAGAGCGGCAAAGGCATCATCCTCCTCGACGGGCTGGACGAGGTCGCCAACGAGCGGGCAAGGATTCTGACCTGCAAGTGGATCGATAAGGCCTTGGGGCAATTCCCCCGTACACGATTCGTGGTCACATCCCGCTTTGCCGGCTACCGGGAGGAGAGCAGGCTCACGGCGAATCATATAGAACTGGCCATCAGGAATTTTACCCTGCCAGAGGTGGAAGTATTCCTGGTCCACTGGTTCGAGGCCGTGGAGGCGGCGCTTCATCCCATCGAGGATGAGGACCATTGGCGAAATAAGGGGCATGAACAAGCCCTGAACCTCTATGAGAAAATCCGAGACTCTGAGGACCTGAAGAAACTCGCAGTCAACCCCTTGCTCCTGCAGATCATGGCACTGGTCCAGCGGGACCGGGGGAGCCTGCCTGAGCGGAGGGTGGATCTTTACGAAGAGTGTACAAACGTTCTCCTGGAAAGATGGGACAAGGATAGAGGTTTGGAGGTTTTACTCACCGCAGGACAGGCAAGAAAGGTCCTCCAGCCCCTGGCCCTGTGGCTTCATGAAAAAGATGAGCGAAGGTCTGCGCCCATGGAGGAAATTCGGGAGATTATTGCCGGACCACTTGAAGAGATTGGAAAATCAGAGATCAATCCTGAGGAATTTCTGCTGAACATCCGAGACCGAAGCGGGATCTTCATGGGATACAGCGAGAGCGAATACGGATTCACCCATCTCAGCTTCCAGGAATACCTGGCCGCCGAACAAATCCGGAACCTGGGAAAGATGGATCTCCTCCTCTCAAAGTATGGAGATAAATGGTGGAAAGAGGTCATCCGCCTCTGCCTGGCCCTGGATAACCCTTCTATGATTGAAGACTTCACCAAGGCCCTGATAGAAAAAGAGATCTTCAAGAAAGAGATTGACCTGCTCATGGATTCGGTAAAGGATTCCATCACCAAGCCCGTCAATATTCTGATTGAAGCCCTGAAGGACGATCAGCTTGCCTCGGAGACCCGGTCCAATGTCATTCGGGCCTTGACGGCCCTGGGCGGACCTAGGGTGATTGAAGCCTTGAAACAGGCGGTAACCGGCATAGACAGCGTAGTGGTATCCTCGTCGTGGGTTGCCCTGGAGTCTTTAGATGCGACCGCGGGGATTGAGAAACCCAAAGAAGAGGCGCCGGAGATCTTCACCAGCCCCGTAGATGGCGCCGAGATGGTGCTAATTCCGGCAGGCACCTTTCTATTCGGGAGTAAGGAAGATGACCCGGATGCACGCAGTGACGAAAAGCCCCAGAGGGTCATTGACCTGCCTGCGTTTTATATGGACAAATATCCGGTCACCAATGAGCAGTACTGCAAGTTCTTGATGACCGTAAAGCCAGAATCCGAAGATCTGAAGAGATGGATTAATTTAGAAGGCAGCGATTGCAGGATCAAGAGTCACGGGAAAGGCTACATAGTTGAAGATCGGTTCGATAGACATCCGGTTACATATGTTACCTGGTACGGCGCCAAAGCCTATGCAGACTGGGCCGGCAAGCGACTTCCTGATGAGCAGGAGTGGGAGAAGGCGGCCCGTGGGACCCAGGGGCAGACCTACCCCTGGGGGAATGCATTTGATTCTAAAAAATGTAATTCCTATGAGAGCGGGACAGGAAGGACCACAGATGTGGGCCAATTTCCCCAGGGCCAAAGCCCTTACGGCTGCCTTGATATGGCCGGGAATGTCTGGGAATGGACCGAGATCTGGTATGATAACGAGAAAAAGAAGTATAAAGTTCTGCGCGGCGGCTCTTGGAGCGATCTAGGTTACCTCTGTCGTTGCGCGTACCGCGACAGGGGCATGCCCTATCTCAGGAGCGTCGATGTGGGTTTTCGTTGTGCCAGGGATGTTTAAGCTTTTAACCTTTAGGAAATCGTGACCATAGTATCTGAATAATAATGCCTAATAAAAATTACAACTGGAAGCGATTCTGGTGCCCAAGAACTGGGAATATCAATCTGTCGGATGGCGGATTCTTATCCGATCCTGATTCCAAATGGGGAATATATGGCAATCCGGATGTTGTCACTTTTGAATCTATAGCTGAAGTTCCTTGCTTGGCGTTGCTCGGTGAACCTGGAATAGGCAAAACCCATGCGATGTCGGCAGAAAGAAAAAATTATGGTGCAAAGATTAAGTCGGGGAGAGATCAGGTTCTTTGGTTTGATCTTCGGCAATTTGGAAGCGAGGATAGATTGGTACGCACTTTGTTTGGAGACCAAACCTTTCTTTCCTGGGTAAATAACAACCATCGACTTCACCTTTTCTTAGACAGTCTGGACGAATGTCTGCTAAGAATTGATACCCTAACTGCTTTGCTGTCCGAAGAATTCAGGAAATACCCCACGGAGCGATTATATCTTCGCATAGCCTGCCGTACTTTTGAATGGCCTCCCTCTCTGGAAGAAGGATTGACTCGCCTTTGGGGCAAAGATAACTTCAAGGCATTTGAGTTGGTTCCCCTTCGCCGTATCGATGTATTAGAAGCTGCAAAGACCAATGGCTTGGATGCAGATGCCTTCCTTCATGAGGTAGATAGAATGGAGGTCGTGCCTCTATCAATCAAACCCGTTACGCTGGACTTTCTTTTGAATACCTTCAAGCGAAAAGGCGAGTTCCCATCGACTAAATCAGCCCTTTATCTTGATGGTTGCCGCCTATTGTGTGAAGAGACGAGTGTAAGCCGTCGAGAAGCACGCTTGATCGGTAATTATACGCCCGACCAACGTATGGCAGTGGCGTCTCGTATTGCTGCTGTCACGGTGTTTTGTAATCGATACGCTATCTCAACGGGCGTAGACATGGGCGACCTTCCAAATGAGGATACAACAATCCGAGAATTATGCGGTGGGCATGAGTGCATTAATGGCTCTCAATTCCAGGTGAATGACGAGGCGATAAGAGAAACACTGAATACGGGATTGTTTTCTTCCCGTGGATCAAACCGTATGGGCTGGGCCCATCAGACATATGCTGAATTTCTCGCCGCTAGATATTTGGTGCAGCACAATATGACGCTTTCTCAAATGATGAGTCTGATCATACACCCTGATGATCCTGACGGGAGACTTGTCCCTCAGCTTCATGAGACGGCGGCTTGGTTGGCAAGTATGGATCACGGTGTATTCCGGGAAACCATGAGAGGGAATTCCGACGTATTGATCCGCAGTGATGTGGTAATGGCTGACAAAAAAGATCGTGTGCAATTGGTCGAGAATCTGCTCAGACTCTTTGACGAGGAAAGATTGCTGGGTCAGGATCTTGGAATGCACCGCTATTACAAGAAATTGTATCATTCCGGTCTGGCTGAGCAGATTCAAGCCTACATTGCTGACGACAAGAAGAGTTTTTTTGCAAGAAGAGCGGCTATAGAAATCGCGGGGGAATGCAGACTAAAAACGCTTGTGGATGAGCTAATGAATGTTGCTCTGGATGTATCTCAACACCAGTCATTACGTGAAGAGGCAATCTATGCAGTGGACAGGATCGGGGACGAAGAGGCAATACCAAGATTGAAGCCGATTGCAGCAGGTGGTGTGGGAGATGACCCTGAGGACCAGCTGAAAGGATATGCTCTACAAGCCCTGTGGCCCAAGTATATCGGAGTGGAAGAACTTTTCGATGCCATAACGCCCCCCAAAAGGGAAAACTTCATAGGTCGGTATTATTCATTCGTAGCTTTCGATCTTGCGGACGATCTTAAACCAGAAGATCTACCCAGGGCTTTCATATGGGTTGAGGAACAGGTACGTCGGCATGAGCTTCCCTATTGTTTCAGGAAGCTTATGGACAAGATAATGATGAAAGGATGGGAATGCCTGGAATCCTCAGGTGATTTGAAGGCATATGCAAAAGCGGTCTTTTCAAGGTTGAAACATTATGATCCAATATTTGATCATAATGATGAGCAGACATTCTTGGATGAATGGAACAAGAACGATAAGAAACGCAGGCTGATTATCGAAGCAATACTTCCCATTGTTTCATCTCCAGAGAAGGACTCTATTCGGTTACTCCATTCCGAACCTCCTCTGGTTACTTCTCGGGACGTATTGTGGATGATTGGCCGTATACAATCCACTGAGCCCCAGGAATCACAGACTGCGTGGGCGGAACTGATTCTGAGAGCTTTTGACTGGAGTGAGGCAAATCAAGCGGACGCTATTGTTTTGGCCTGTCAAACAAATCGGGTACTCTACCACTCCTTTAAACCTTGGCTCGATCCAATTCGCTTAGACTCACCAGAGGCACAAAGAATAAAGGACGAATATCTTGAGCAACAGAAGATTCTCACGCAGCACAGACAGAAACGCCCTCAACTCAAACCCTCACCTTCAGAAAGAATTTCCAACCTTTTGGGAAAGATTGAATCCGGCAAACTTGATGCATGGTGGCAATTGAACATGGAAATGACCCTTAAGCCCAATAGTCTATATTATGGTGATGAATTTGAAGCAGACCTAACAACGCTTCCCGGATGGTTGAATGCTAACCTTGAAACAAAAGAGCGGATCATCAAAGCGGCGAAAGAGTTTATGCTTGGTAATGACCCTGAGGCGGACAAGTGGTTGGGCACGAATACTTTTTACCGCCCCGCAGGTGCCGGGTATAGGGGGTTGATTCTACTCCTAAGAGAGGCCCCTGATTTTTTGAAGCAGATTCCCAGCGAGGGCTGGAAGAGGTGGGCCCCGATTATTCTTGCCTATCCTGAATCGAGTCACACTGACAATGAAAAGTCTCGTGATCAACTAATGAAGATCACCTATCAGAATGCTCCTGATGAAATCATCAGTACTTTGCTTACTTTAATTGACAAAGAGAATAAGGATCACAAGTGCATTTTCATCACACAAAGGATCCAATCTTGTTGGGATGACAAACTGGCTAATGCACTTTTGATAAAAGCAAAAGATGAAAATATGCACCCTAAGTCACTGGATTGCCTGATTCGTGATCTGCTTGATCATCAGGCAGAGGAGGCTCAAAAGTTTGTCGAATCTCTTCTTCAATCACCTTTGCCCACAACTGAAATTGCGCGCCAAAGGGCAATGGCTGCGGCGAAAGCACTGATGATGCATGCAGAAGATGCTGGGTGGGCAGTTGTTTGGCAGGCAATTCAGGAAGATCCGGAGTTTGGATATGAAGTGATTTCAGAGATTGCTCATGATTCTAAGGAAATCGCTGAAAAGATAGGAAAGACACTTTTGGAGAGCCAAATAGCTGATCTGTACATTCGGCTTGTTTATCAATATCCATATGCTGAGGATCCAAAACCAAAAAGACTCTCCCGTGTTAGTCGCAACGAAAGTGTGAAAAGATTTCGAGATGCTATCCTGAACTATCTCAGAGATCGAGGCACTAATCAAGCATGTGAAGCATTAAAAATAATTTCACGAGAATTTCCAGATAAGAAGTGGTTGAAATGGATGTTACTTGAGGCCCAGAATATCACTCGTAGGCTAACATGGGTACCTCCAAATCCGGAAGTAATTCTCAAGTTCGCGAGTAACCAACATACACGCTTCGTCCAGAGCGGGATTCAACTGCTTGACATAGTACTCGAGTCTTTAGGACGTTTAGAGCAAAAGTTACAAGGTACAACACCTGCCGCCATATACCTATGGAACGAGATCAATGAGAATAAAAAGAAGATATATATACCTAAGGATGAGAACAGACTCTCTGACTATGTGAAGATACATCTGGACGAGGATCTCAAGAAAAGGGGAATTGTTGTGAATCGAGAAGTTGAAATCCGACGGGGCCAAAAAACAGATATTCACGTAGATGCTATCAAGAAGGAGTTCAAACAAGAAGACTATGATATTGTAAAAGTCATTATCGAAGTGAAGGGATGTTGGAACCAAGATCTCCCTGAGGCAATGCAGACCCAACTGGCAGACAGATACTTAAAAGATAACGATTGTAAGTATGGCTTGTACCTTGTCGGATGGTTTAACTGCGACAAGTGGGATACCACAGATTATAGAAAAGGAAAGGCTCCAAAACTTAGTTTCGAAGAAGCACAAAAGCAATACGACATCCAGGCTGCTGATCTATCCCAAGAAGGCTTGTGTATTAAATCATTTGTCCTTAACACGGCTCTTCAATAATTGACAAAGAAAGGGTTGAGAAGGGAATGAAATCCGATCTTGGTCATTAATACGGTCTGAAATAGTGCCCCAACTTGAGATGTGAACGAGATGAATAAAATCCTTCATATCCAATCCGACATCCATTGTGAAGAGGACATGCTGGGGTTTATATTGGATGTTGTTTGACAATTCATTATTGACAAAATAGAATTATAATAAACTACTCCTTGCCATTGGTTTAATAATATGTTATTTTGTCTATTATGAATAGTCAAAATAGGAGTAAATTAAACCAGATCCTCAGGGCTTGGCCTCAAGGAACGGTTGCTGTTCACTCCTGGTTGAGTGAACGCGGTGTCTATCGCCAGTTGGTTGATGCCTACCGGAAGACAGCCTGGCTTGATCGTTTGGGCCGAGGTGCGTTCATCCGTGAAGGGGATTCTGTGGACTGGACCGGGGGCCTCTATGCGGTTCAGAAACAGTTGGGGCTTTCCATTCATGGGGGCGGCAAAACAGCGCTGCAGATTCAGGGATACGCCCATTATCTGCCCCTTGGAAAAGGCGCGTTGGTATCACTCTTCGGTTCTCCAGGAGAGAAGCTTCCTGTGTGGTTCAGGAAACATGACTGGGGCGTGAAACTCCGGTACACAACGACCAAGCTCTTTCCTCCCCAAGGCAATCCTGGAATGACCATCAAAGAAATGGGGGCCTATTCAATACGATTGTCCTCTCCGGAGAGAGCGATCATGGAGGTCCTTTATTATGTGCCGAGGGGGGAGTCCTTTGAGGAAGCGAGACTGCTTATGGAGGGGCTGACAACGTTACGCCCTGGACTGGTCCAGACATTGCTGGAAGCCTGTGGGTCCGTGAAAGTGAAACGCCTGTTCATGTATCTTGCTGATGTTTGCAATCATGCCTGGGTCAAAAAGCTGGACTTGTCAAAGATAGATTTTGGAAAAGGTAAACGCATGATCGTGCCAGGGGGGCGTTTGGATCCGAAATATAGGATCTCCGTTCCGGTGGACCTCTCGAGATAAACTACGACATGAACAAAAACAATCCATTTTTCAAGCAGGCGGAACTCATGCTGCGTGTTATTCCTCATGTGGCAGCGGAAAGGTGTTTTGCACTGAAAGGCGGAAGCGCAATAAATCTTTTTGTGCGGAATATGCCAAGACTCTCTGTGGACATAGATCTGACGTACCTTCCTCTGGAATCTCGTGAAAGAACCCTGGAAAATATCGAAGATGCCCTCAAGCGTATTGCCGCCGCCGTCAGAGATTCGATTCCCGGTTCAAGAGTACATGAAGCCAATACGCAAGGATCGCAACGGACTGTGAAATTGATTGTTAGGAATCAGCATGTTCAGATCAAGATTGAGCCTAACCAGGTCGTTCGCGGTTCTGTGTTCCCTTGTGAGGAGCGTGACCTTTCGGAAAAGGCCGAAGAACTTTTTGAGCTTTCCACTTCCATACAAACGCTCTCTATGGCCGACTTGTATGGGAGCAAGATTTGTGCGGCATTGGATCGTCAGCATCCCAGGGATATCTTTGATATCAAAATCCTGATGGAGAATGAGGGAATCACAGAGGAGATACGGAAGGCCTTTGTCGTATATCTTGCAAGTCATGACCGCCCCATGAACGAGTTGATTGAGCCTACCCTGAAGGATATGCGACAAATCTTTGAAAAGGAGTTCGTGGGGTTGACTGCGGATCCGGTTCAGTACCATGAGTTGATTACAGCAAGAGAAAGCTTCATCACAATTTTAAAGAAGGAACTGACGGATAATGAAAGGGCGTTCCTCTTTTCTGTGAAACAAGGACAACCTGAATGGGAACTCATTGGAAGAGAAGGGATAGATAAACTGCCCGCTATTCAATGGAAGTTGATGAATATTCAGAAGATGGATAGAAACAAGTACGAGGAGTCTTTGGAAAAGCTAAGGATGGGCCTTGGACTGTAGACTCAAGATTTTGATTTTTCATTCTTCGTGCCTTGGCGGCTTCGTGGCCGATTCAGAAGGAATCCGATCATGGGGCATATGAATGGCAAGGATATTTACCGGAAACTCGGCAGCAAGCTCGACAATATGCCGATGAGGGCTCCATGGAATGAACGGCTGCGCGCCATCCTCAAGGAGCTCTACACGACTGAGGAAGCCGATCTGGTTGTGCGGATGCCGTTCGGCCTCTCCGGGTTCGACCGCATTCAAAAATCTCTGGGAAAAGGGACCCTTCAGAACCAGCTCTTCGACAATCCGCAAAGCATGACCCATGAATTCATGCGCGGTTTTGTCGGAGGCTTTCTGAAGATCCCTCCGGTAAAAAAGGCCCTGATGAGCGACATGCTCCGTTCTTCATTTCTTAAATTTATGGAAAGAGGCGCGATAAAGCGAAGAGGTCTGGATATCACTGAAATCTGAAAAACGTGGTTGCATCCCGGGGGGTTCTTGATGCTAACCTGTATGAGGATATACCCTTACTCCTCAGGGGTCATCCTCTGGATGATCTTGAATAGTTCCAATGCGGCTTCCCTGGGGCCGTTCTGTTCAAAGCCGCCGATGCCGAGGCGGGTCCGGATCTGGCCGACGCGTACGCCGGACTGGAACATCTTTTCAAAATATTCCGAGGCGCACTTCTCATGCTCTTCTTTTCGCTGCACGGCCCCGAAGGGATTTGCAAAGTAGGTATGAACCAGCCCTTTCTCGTCCGTGGTCCCCTTGGCCAGGCGCGCCCCGCTCCTGAAGACCGAGAAGGCTTCGCCGGGTGAGGAGAAGAATTCAATGGCCGGGTGCTCGGCGGTGATCTGTTCGTAGTTGTTGGCATAGAGGACCATGTCGACGGGGTAGCCCTTGACGATGTGGTGATAAGGGGTGATGGGAATGATCAGCCGCGCGTTCGTCCGGTCGGGATTCATGAAGATACTCCGGTCGATTTCCACATAGGCGTACCCGGGCTCCAGATCATCGAGCCGGACAAAAGCGCCGATCTCGGTCCCGTAGCCGACGATCTTCTTCTTGCTGTTCACGCCGATGGAGCCCATGTCGTCGAAGATGATCCTCATTTCGCAGATATATTCGTCGGCCAATCCGCGTAAGGCCTCCAGGGTTTCGGACTTGCCCGCCCCGCTGTCGCCGACGATGATCACATTGCCTCTCTGGCCTTCCTTGAGTTTGAGATAAACCATGGCGCCGTGCAGCGGCAGCCGATTTCTCTTGAGCATGGCGATGTTGTGCAGGGTCAGGATCATCTTCTTGAAATAGCCGAAGTAGTCCATTTCCTCCGAATGTTTGACCAGGCCGATCAGGATTCCGCTCTTGTTGTCCTCGAAGAAGACCGTATCCTCCTGAAGAGGGCCGCTCAGGCCGAAGAGGAGCATGAGTTCGGGCTTCTTTCCATCGATCTCGTCGTAGTCCGCGATTTCGAAGAGATTGATCAGGGAGAGGCCGAGTGAGATGAAATCCTGATGAAAATAGATGAACGCGGTCAGGGGGCCGACCCTGGCAGGGAAACAGTACCACTCTTCGGGTTTCAGATCGAGCATGTCGGGGGTGACGGAATGGATCTCTTTAAAACTCCCTTTGCGCTTGTTCATCACGGGGTAGAGGATGAGGGGCGGCTCCACCAGGGAAAGCCGGATGAAAGGGATCTCTTTGAGGTGGCGGTACCCTTCGGGACAGGACCATTCGACCTTTTCGAGGAGCATCCCCATATTGGCTCCCGAGGGGAGCTGCCGGTAGACCCTGGGATTCTGGCCCAGCAAATTTTCGCTCACACGGCGGTAGACGAAGAGGACCAGGTTCTTGAATTCCTCGTTGGCTTTGATAAACTGGGCGTGATGTATGCTGCTCCTGGAATAGTGAGATCGTTCCGGAGCCTCGATATAGATAAAGCGCTCGAAGCGCCGCCAGAACTGATAGAGTTCTTCAATAAAATCATGGAACAGTAGTTTCTCGGAAAAGATGTGGCGATACTCCTTGTTCATGGCAGCGATCTCCTCGGCCGAGTGGCTGGACAGGAGCCGGAAGAGGTTCACGATGTATTCGGTGAGCTCATCTCTTTTGAGCCACGGCAGGGTCTCCATCAGGAAGGCGAAGCTGGAGGTGGATTTGGAGGCGATCTTTTTTATGAAACGATCGACCACGTCGCTGAAGAGCTCGCTCCTCAGCAGTTTTTCCGTGGTGTCGCAGTAGAGTGCCGAGTAGTCGATAATCACCTTTCCACGGGTGATCACGTAGGGTTTCTTTTGGACGATCATCACGGAGCCTTTCCAATAGCCGAATAAGTATTCAATATCATGGCGGAAACAAGGCCTATCCGGGAAGATGGGCCCCCGTTTCCCCCTTTTTTGTGTGTCTGCGATAGTATCGAAAAACAGCGGGGGAGTCAAAAGAATTGTAGACCCAAAAATCCGCCCCTGTGTCCGGGAAATGGATAGGAGCCCCTGCCGGAATCGGTATTCCCCATGAAGTTGTGGAAGGGATAGTGTCGTGTCACGTGTAAAATGACGTATCCCATTTTCCCCCTCACCTCAGTCCTCCCCAAGGGGAAAGGAGGTTCAAGCATCCCTTCTCCCCTATGGGGAGAAGGTTAGGATGAGGGGGTGACACCAAAAGACTCTGCAAGGTTGACGCGAGACTATTCTTAGACACGCGGGACTGGAAACCTTTTGCGGAAATTAAACCAGGTATCGAAAAGGCCGACCGCGCAGAGTGCGATCATCAGGGATATGTTGATCAGGCAGGTGATGTAAAGGACGCCTTTAAAGATTCCGGGAAGACGCGTCTTGTTCAGATAAAAAGAAAGGATCGCATATCCCTGCATCAGGTAGGCCAGCAAAAAGATCAGCGCCACGTTCAGCCCCACCCATTTCAGATAAGGGACATGGAAAAGATAGACCATGCCGGACAGGATCAGCCCCCAGACCCAGGCAAAGGGGATGGAGGTCTCTTTGAGCGGAGGAATATGGGACCGGTCAAGGCCGAGCCGGTCTGCATAATTCAGGGGGATCAGAAGGCTTAGGTAGACAATGGAAAAAGCATTGATAAAGAGAAGAGCGGGAAAGGCGTTTTTAACAAAGGAGAGCATGGCGATCATGCTTTCCCGGTAACGCGCCAGTTCCTCCGGGTCGGGATGCAGGCGTTTGACGCTTTCTTCGAAGGCAAGTTTCACGGCCTCGCCTCCCTGTTGAATCATCTCGGAAAAAGGGACGGGGCCATGATAGAGATAGCCCGCCCCGGCGGCCATTACCAGCAGCGTGGAGATCAGGGTCGTGGTCAAAAGAAGGTTCAGGGGAGGTGTCTTGCGCCTGAGACCGTCGCCCAGAAGGATGCCTACCATCACAAACTGTGTGAAGAAAAAAGCCGCTACCGGCAGATTAAAAAGAAAAAGCACAGAAAAAGTGCTCAATGCTGCGACCGCAAGTCCCATCCTGTGCCCGTATTTCCATGTGGTCAGGACAAGGAAGACCGGCGAGATGATCATAGGGATCAGGGAAGAAAAGAAAAACAGGGTCCCAACGGTTGCGGCAACAAACCAGAGATTAGGGGACTCCATTGTTTTTTTCAGACGGTTATCCATGAGTTGACCGTTTCAGGGATTGAATGCGTTTGACCTGGTTAAATGGTTCTGACTGCAAAGGCCATGCGGTTACGGCCGGAAAGGTCCTTGATTATTTCAACCTTTCCGAATGAATGCGTTTCTTCAAACAGGGACTCTACGGCTTCTCCCTGGTCTTCTCCGATCTCCAGGGCGGCCAGCCCCGCGGGCTGCAGCAGGCGGGGGAGGTCCGCGATCAGCCGCCGGATCAGCAGCAGGCCGTCTTCGCCGCCTTGAAGCGCCAACACCGGTTCAAAATCCCTCACCTCGATCTGGAGATGATCCAAGGCCGCCGCGGGGATATAGGGGAGGTTGGCCACAACCAGGTCGGCCCTGCAGCCGCTCCTGATGGCCGCGGCCAGATCTCCGCAGATCATCCGGATCCGCTCACTGACCCCGTGCCGCCGGGCATTGCTCAGGGCTACGGAGAGGGCGTTCTCTTCTGCGTCCAGGGCCAGGACCCTAGCCTCCGGAAGCTCGCATGCCAGGGTCACCGCGATGCAACCGCTCCCTGTGCCCACATCCATGATGCGGCCGGGACGCCCGATGCGTTCCAGGCATGCTTCGACCAGGAGTTCGGTTTCCGGCCGGGGGATCAGGACATCGGGGGTTACATGAAAGCTGCGCCCATAGAATGAGGCCTCACCCAGGATATACTGCAGAGGTTCCCGGCTGCATCTCCGTTTCACCAGACCGAAAAAAATCCCCCGTTCAGACTCCTTAAGAGTCCTTGGGTCAAGATAAAGGGCCAACCGGTCCATGCCGAGCACCGAGGCCATGATGGATTCGGCATCGACTCTCGGATTGGGAACACCAGAGGAGCAGAAAAGGTTCTCAGCCCATGCCATCCACATGAGGGCGTCTTGTTCAATATGAACATCAGGCATCATAGTCCACTCTTCTCGCGTCAACCTTGTATTGTCGGTTGATGTCGCCCCTCATCCTAACCTTCTCCCCCCTGGGGAGAAGGGATATTTGAACTTCCTCTCCCCTTGGGGAGAGATTGAGGCCTGCCCCGTTAGAGGCGAAGACTCTAATGGGGTGAGGGGGGAAACGGTATTCGTCGATCTATAACACTTTTTACAAAGCGCCTTTCAAGGCCGCTGCCTGCATGGTGCTGGTCAGGGTGCCGATGGCCTCATCAAGATCCCCTTCCAGGACCGCGTCGAGCTTGTAGAGAGTCAGTCCGATGCGGTGGTCTGTTATCCGGTTCTGCGGGAAGTTGTAGGTCCGGATCCGTTCGCTCCGGTCTCCGGTCCCGATCTGGGTTTTTCGATCCTTGGCAATCTTCTGATCCTGCTCCTGTTGAAGCTGGTCCAGGAGCCTGGCCCGAAGAATTTTCATGCCCTTGGTCTTGTTTTTTAACTGGGACTTTTCATCCTGGCAGGAAACCACGATGCCGGAGGGTAGGTGCGTGATCCTGACCGCCGAGTCCGTGGTATTGACACTCTGACCGCCGGGCCCGGAGGAACGGAACACATCGATCTTGATATCTTTGGGGTCGATCTCCAACTCGACATCTTCCGCTTCCGGGAGTACGGCCACGGTCACGGCCGATGTATGGATCCGGCCGCTGGCTTCGGTAGCCGGGATTCTCTGGACCCGGTGTACGCCGCTCTCGTATTTCAACTGGCTGTAGACTCCGGCTCCCTGGATCAGGGTGATGATCTCCTTGAATCCGCCCACACCGGTCGGGTTGCTGTGCATGACCTCAACTCTCCATCTTTTCCTCTCCGCATATCTCGTGTACATGCGGAAGAGGTCTGCAGCAAAGAGCGCCGCCTCCTCGCCCCCGGTACCGGCCCGGATCTCCAGGAAGATGTTCTTGTCATCATTGGGATCTTTGGGGATCAGCATGATCTTGAGTTCTTGCTCCAGGGCCTCTTTCCTGTTTTTCAGGCTGTCGATTTCCAATCGCGCCATTTCGAGCATATCCGAATCATCTTTGGACTGATGAAGGATCTGCTCGGTCGCCGAAAGACCCTCCTCCGCCTTCATGTATTCCCGGTATGTCTCGACAATCCCCGAAAGGCCGGCATGTTCCCTGGCCAGCTTCTGGAAGGTCTTCTGGTCGGAGATGACCAGAGGATCGCTCATGTGCCGGGTGATCTCTTCGAATTTTTCACTGATTTCTTTGAGTTTATGAAACATGGTTTAGAGCCCTTGCTTTGCCGGCGCGGTTTCCGACTTCCTGACCTCTTCCATATCCAGGGCCTCTTTGAGTGCCGCCAGGGCCACTTCCACCATCTCCTCGGTCGGCTCGCGGGTGGTCAGGCGCTGAAGCCATAAGCCCGGGGCCATCATTGTTTCCATGATCCGGTTCCCTCTCATTTTGGCGCTGTACTTGATGAACTCATAGGAAAGGCCGGCGATCAGCGGAAGCAGCGCCAGCCTGGCACCACCCTTGATCCAGAAAGAACTCTCATGCGGGATCATGGAGAAGATCATGATACTCAGGACCATCACCATCAGCAGGAAGCTGGTTCCGCAGCGGGGGTGGAGCATGGAGAAATCCTTTGCATTGGCCACGGTCAGGTCGCGGCCGGCCTCAAAGGTATAGATGGATTTGTGTTCTGCGCCGTGGTACTGAAAAAGGCGGCGGATATCCTTGAGGGCCGATATAGCAATGACATAGATCAGGAATACGGCTACCCGGATAACCCCGTCCGCCATGTTGAAGGCCAGGGAGCTTTGGTCCACGATGGGAAGGACCTTTCTCAGAAGGCCGGTCAGAAAGAGCGGCAGAACCATGAAGAGGAGTACAGCCCCCCCGATGCCCAGGACCAGGGCCAGCAGAAATGAGAGCGCGCCTGAATCTTTTTGATCTTCCTCTTCCACGGCCTTTTGGGCCGAGAAATCCAATGCCTTCACGCCCCAGACCAGGGACTGCCACAAGGCCACCACCCCGCGAAGGACCGGCTTTCTCAGGATCGCATATCGGTCCGAAAGGAGGCGCAGGTCTTGCTTTTTGAATTCGATCTTGCCGGAGAGCGTTCTGACTGCCACGACCAGCGAGTGGGGCGCCCGCATCATGACCCCTTCGATCACGGCCTGCCCTCCGACGGATATCGCTTCATTCTTCATAAATCTGATTCCTTTCCTGCTTCAAGCCCCGTGCTCCTTGCTGCGGGGAGTATGCATGATGTGCATTTTCAAGACATGAACTAATATCCTTTTTATACAAGGTGACAGCAAGGTTCCATAACGTCTTGATCGTTATGGAACATCTGGCAAAGTCAAAGCGTAAATTAGGCTAATGGTTTGGGAGGAGTAAAAATGCGGCCGTGTACTCCACCGTGTTCTGTGGCAGGTTTTGCAGGTTCCCATCATGACGGCTTGGTAAAAAGTCCATCTGCTGCGTTCCGCTGCGTCCTTCGTCATTGCAGCTTAGTTGTGAGTACGCCTCATTCCTCAGAACTTGCGCTCCTTGCATCCGGGGCTTTTTGCTTTGCCGTCCCATCCGAGGACTTTTTACAACGCCATCAATCATGGGATCTTTTACTTTATACCGTATTTCTTCCTGAATTTTTCGACACGGCCTTCCGAGTCCACAAGCTTCTGCTGTCCCGTGTAGAACGGGTGGCAGCTTGAACAGATCTCGATCTTCAGATCCTTTTGCGTGGACCGCGTTTCGATGACATTCCCGCACGTGCAGGTGATGGTCGTCGGGTCATATTTGGGGTGGATCTTTTCTTTCATTTGAATGCCCTTTCTATCTATTGTAACTTGTTATTATACCGTTTTAAAGATTAAATGCAAGAAAAAAAATAACAGAAAAAAAATAACAGGCTCACAAGAACCCAGATAAGAGAAATGGGGTTCGGCCTCCAGCAGATCCGCTTTCTTAAGCCCCATTTCTTTCTGGAGCTTACCTGTGCATCGAATCAGTTGCATAGCTCATTTTTCAACATAATGGTTGAATGGAGTGGCGCTGTTAAGCTGCCGCTCCCATGAATGGTTAGAGTTTCATAGTCAAGTTTGTAGCCTGGTTTGGCTCGACCAAGAGCCTTCACCTCCGCATTAATACGAACTTTGGGCTTCGTTCCGTCAAGACAGAAAATATGATGCCGCTGAGGAAGATGGATCAACCAGGCGGTTTGAAGATCTGTCTCAGATTCTGTCTCTGCTCCGG
Organism: bacterium; assembly: GCA_919901565.1. Classification (GTDB taxonomy): domain Bacteria; phylum CG2-30-53-67; class CG2-30-53-67; order CG2-30-53-67; family CG2-30-53-67; genus CG2-30-53-67. Next base: position 14,145 of record CAKKPE010000064.1, on the reverse strand, counting down.
CGGAAGGGTCTTCCACTCCTTGAGCTTTTTAATCACCTGATCCCTCTGATCGGGGGGGAGCTCCCGCAGCCGGTTCAGGGACTTTCTTAAAAGATTCCGCTGGTCCGGAGAAAGCGCCCGGAATTTATCCATGTTTTCCTTGAGGCGAGCTTTCTGTTCCGGAGGTAACGCCTTCCAGCGTTTGAGCCTCTGCGAGAAAAGCTCGCGGTCTTCGGGGGAAAGGTCCCTGAGGGTCCGGAGCTTTCTATTCATCTCCCTGCGCTGTTCAGGAGGAAGCCGGTCAAATCTTTCCCGTGTATGGGCTCGATCCCGCATCATGTGATCTCTTCCTGGATCACGGGCAAAGCTCACGGACGGGGAGACCAGGGTCAACATCAGCAAAAAACATATCCATCTCATAGCTCACCTCCCTGCGCTGGATTGGAATCCGGCTGCTGAATCATCTCCTCCAATGCATCCAGGATTTCAATAAGATCCATGTCCTGCAGGAGATCGATGTTCTCTGCCACCTCCATCTCCTCCTCCGTTACCTCGTTGCCTTGAGACGAATCCTTGGGCGGGATAGACTGAAACGTTAAAATGCCTACAAAGAGGACAGCCACCAGGGATACAAGGGCAGGAACCCAGCGGGAAACGGGAAAACCGGCGGTACCGGGCAAGACATGCGGGGTCCGGATCCTGGATCGAATCCCTTGACGGACACGATTCCTGACACCTCGCGGCAGCTCGGCCTGCTGGTCAGGAGGTATGGCGTTCAGGAGATTCTGGAGCCGTTCGAATTCGGTACGGCAGCCGGCACATATCCGGAGATGGTCCTCCAGTGCGGTCTGTGCCTGGGCGCCGAGCTCACCGTAATAGAACTCGATAAGCCTGTCCCTGTTTGTTTTGCACTTTGTCATGGCTGATCCCCTAATGTCTCTCCCAGTCTCTTTCTCAAGGATTGAACCGCTCTGAAAAGGTGGATCTTGATTGTGCCTTCAGAGATTCCAAGGGTTCCTGCAATCTCCCGAATCCGAAGGCCCTGCAAATGTCTTAAGATAAAAACCCTTCGCTGGCGGACCGGGAGCTCGGAGATGGCCTCTTGAATCAAATGACTCGACTCGGCCTGTTCCATGACTTTCTCCGGGCTGCTGCTCCAGTGAGGATCAGCGTAATCCTCTTCAAGGTTCTTTTTGTCGCCCTCTTCTCCCTCCCTTTGGAACAGAAAGGAAAACCTGGAACGGAAGTGTTTCTTTCTAAGATGGTCCTGGCATTGATGAATCAGGATCCTGCAGAACCAGGTGAAAAAACCGGCCTCCCCGCGAAACCCCTTCAATCCCTGGTAAGCCTTGAGAAAGGCGTCCTGAAGGAGATCCTCGGCCTCGCTTGGATCATTGACCATGCGGAGGGCGATCCAATAAGAGCGGCTCGTATATTTCTCCACCAGCAAGTCAAAGGACCCTGTGTCACCCTCCAGCGCACGCCGGACCAACTCGTGATCTTCATTGGCCATTTCTTCTGCTCCCCAATCCGGTGGCTTGATTCCGGAAACTGATGTCATCCTAACCAGAGGCGCCTTCTTTGTCAACACCGTAGCCATCCGGGAAGGGAGTATGGCCCGCATGCTATAATTGACGAATGACTCTGCATTTGGTTTACACCGCTTTGTTTGCCAATTTTATATCACAGGCAAATTGCCATATCCCTATTGACATGCTGTTTAATTTAGACTATTTATGTAATGGGGCGAAACAGTGAGCCATTCTCGTCTGAAACGCCCCGGGAAAACCGGGCCTTCACCCTTACCTTTGGTAACTGATGTCAAAATTAAGCGCCTTCTGCCGTGACTTCTTTATTGAACGGCGGACGATCCAGAATAAAATCCTCTTCCCCTTTATTGTCTTCTCTTTTCTCGCCATCATCATTGTGGTCATTCTGGTGGTCAATATCCTTACCCAAAAGATCGAAAAGAGCACAAGCCGGGATATCCTTGTGTACAAGGAAACCGTGGAGGCCTTCTTCAAGGAAAAGGAGAAACAGACGATTCATTACGGCAACCTCCTTGCCTCCTTTAAAAGCTCCTCCCATCAGATAGACAGCCCGGTCCTTCACCGGACCATGGACATCTCACATATGGACCTTCTGATCAAGGAGGGGGTCAGGATCTATATCGAGCCGGAACGTTTTCTTCAGAGCGGCAACCGGGCACAGCGGGAGATGATCAAACGGGGCCTGAAAGGAGAAGAATACAGCGACCTGATCTTTAAAACCACTGACGGGAATACCCATCTGGATTACGACGTGGTGGTCCCTTTTAACAGCAGCGGGAGGCCGGACGTTGTACTGGTCGGCTTCGGCCTGGACAATGAGTATCTTGAAGAGGTCAAGTCCAAAACCAAGAATGATCTCTTTATCCTCCATGGCGACAAAATCATCGCTTCGACTCTGGAAAGTCCTGAATGGCAGGAGAAGATCGAGGCCCGGGTAACACCTGCTCTTCTTGAACAAACTCTGGGGAAAGGGGAGCCTGTCCTTGAAAAGGTCTATCTGGCCGGCAAGGAGTACAAGGCGGTCTTCTCTCCGCTTCGTGCCGGAGAGGGGAACAAGGCCGTATTCGGCGTAATCATGTCAACCAATGACCTGGCTCAGGCCAAGGGGAGCGTGGTGAGCAACTATATCGCTATCTCGCTGGCCATCATGATCATTCTTACCCTGATTAATTTCTTTGTGATCCGGGCCATCAGCAAGCCGTTGAAAGAGATGGCCATCCTGGCGGACCGGGTTGCGCAAGGAGATCTGAGTCAGCGCATCCGGACCGGGTCAGACGATGAGCTTTCCACACTGGCCGACTCATTCAACAACATGGTGCATTCTCTTCAGAAGCAGCGTGAAGAACTTGACCTGGCGGTCCAGCAGTTGATCCATCAGGAAAAGTTCGCTTCACTCGGCGAGATGGCTGCAGGAGTCGCCCATGAAGTCGGGAATCCCCTCTCTATTATCGTCGGATACGCCAAGATGCTTTTGAGAAAATGCGGCAATGAAGAGGAGAAGGATTTCATCAAACGGATTTCCGAGGCGGCTTTTCGCATCGACCGGCTCACCCGGAGTCTCCTCCTCTACTCCAGACATTCGGCACAGGAGTATGACGCCGTGGATATCAATCGGGTCATTGATGATTCTCTGACCATGGTAGAGCATCAATTCAAGGAGGAGAAAAACTACCGGGTCATAAAGAGGCTCAGCCCGAATGTGAAAAAGGTCGCCGGAAGTTCGGAGAGACTCCAGCAGGTCTTTGTCAACCTGCTGATCAATGCCTTTCAGGCCATGCCCAAGGGAGGGGTCCTGACTCTTTCCACGGAGAACGATTCCGGGCAGGAAGCTGTATTGATCGATGTAGGGGATACTGGCATAGGCATCCCGCCTGAAAACCTGTCAAAGATCTTCGATCCCTTTTTCAGTACAAAACTGCAGGACAAAGGGACCGGGCTTGGCCTGAGCATCACCCAGAGGATCATCACGGATCACGGGGGGAGTATCCGGGTGGAGAGTGCGCCGAACCATGGGACCACTTTCTTCATATCGCTTCCCTGCCAGGGTAAGGATTAAAGCAGGAAGAGCTCGGCCACTAAGGCACGAAGACACGAAGAAAACATTTCTCTCCTTCGTGTTTAAGTTAAACCACGCATAAATTTAAAATCAAAGTATTTATTACACACCTAAAGAATCAAAGATCAAAAATAAAAAATAAAAATGACGAATCAAAATATAATAATTATGCTAACTCTTTTAAAAAGCCTGCCCTAAATTCAAGATATAATCTACCGAACGGGAACGACTACAATCACCCGATTACAAATCGCTCTTCAGATCTCTCCCTTTTATCGCACGTCAATAAACTCAAGTCATAAAATAGGCAATCTCAGAACCCGTCTTAATACTCATTTTTTATCTTTACTCTGTCATTTTGATTTTTGATTCTTCATCTTTAATTTTTACGGCCTTTTTTATGGCCGTTCAGCTTTCCTACGGAAGAACCAGGACCTCTTTCACTCCTCCCTTTTCCCAGGCGTTTGTCCAGGGATCATTCGGAGCGGTTCTCCCCTTTCGAGCTCTCTGCCTCTTTGTTCCTTTCCGCCGCAAAGAGTTCTTCAAACTCTCCGGGATGCTCTTCCATCAGGTCCTCGAGGTCTATCTTGCCGGTTATCCAGACCCAGCTCATGGGGAAAACCCGGCTTTTCAGGTGGACATTATAAAAGTGCCAGACAAAGGCAAAAAAGAGGATCAGGATGGCCTCGGTGCTATGGACCACATACGCCACCCCCCATATCCATTTGGAGACACCGGCAGGGAGGATTCGTGCCGTGATGGTCGGGAACCAGTACATCAGCCCTGTGATGATCATGACAATGACTACGAAGATCACCAGCCAGTAATCGAGTTTCTGGATATAGGTGAACGTCCCGAAGCGGGGTTTTTCCCGGCTCTTGCCGATAAGATATCGAAGATTCTGGTAAAGATGGCTAAAATCCTGAATATCGGGGATCAGTTTCAGGGATAACTTTTTCCTGAAGCCCTGAACCCCTAAATAGAGGAGATGGTAGAAGAGATCGATGATCAGAATCAGGGCGGCAAAACGATGCAGGTGTCCTGCATTCTCAACGCCTCCCCATAAACGTATCCAGGCCTCCGAGAAGTGCATTTCCGGGAACTTCAGGGCAATCCCCGATGCGGCCAGGTAAAAAACAGCGACAAACAAAAGCGCATGCTGTATGCGAAGATGAAGGTCCATGCGCTCTACCTCTTTGGGAAGGCGCTGAAAAAGAGGCCATGAGACTTCACCACGCGTAAGGGCGGTGTGTTTTTTCTTTCCGATGGACCGGAACTGCTGCGCGATATCGAGCAGAAGGTGAAGGCCCAGAAAAATTGCAAAAACCATGAGAATGGAGAGCAGCCCCTTGCGGACCCATATGGCAGCGGGGTTGCTCCCGGCATTCAAGGGCGTATGGGTAAATGACTCAGCGAATTCAGCCGTGGCGCCATCATGGCACCGGGCGCAGAGTGTGATTTTGTTCCTGGAGGAGACCCATGCCGCCGGATCTTTCACATTCCGTATGGTATGGTGCCCGTGACAGTAGATGCACGTAGGAGTATCCTTGCCTCCAAGGCTGTATTTCTTGCCGTGGAAATGGGCCTTGTAAGACTGGACCACAAAGACATTGAGATGGTACCTGGATGCAATAACCCGATTGGCATGGCACCGGCTGCATGTATCGATCAGATTGGCCCTGGCGACCGAGGAGGAAACCTCGGATACCGGCCTGATATAATGGATGGGAGTATGGCAATCGCTGCAGAAGGCCGCATCCGGGTTTTTCTTCTCAAAAATCGCCCGGCCGTGAACACTCTGTCTGACCTGTGCATAGATCTCTTCATGACAACGCCCGCAGGCTTCCAATGCTTCCGGAAACCGGCTTTTCCGGCTGAGCGGATCAGGAGGCGCAGCCGGGACCGAAGGGACCGCATTCGAATGAACGCTTTCCCGGTGTAACGGATCAATCGATGCCACACGGTCGGAGCTGTGGCACACGGTACATGAAAGATGACCATGAACGGATTTCTGATGTCTTTGCAGATGAATAAAATTTTTTCCGGTTAAGTTGCTATGGCAGCCCAGACACCGGGAAGGACTCTGCGTTTCAGGAGCCAGGGCGGCTCCAAGAAATGAAGCGCGAAAAATAAACGTGATGAAAATGATGAGAAACAGGTTCAGGCGCTTCATCAGCTACAGACCCGGTCCGTTTGACTTCTTGTTCTGGACAATCCCGTACTTCTTCAGTTTGTCATAAAAGTTTGGCCTTGGAATCCGGGACGCACGCGCGGCCTTGGAGATAACACCGTTGTATCGCTTCAGAATGGAGACAATATAGTTCCGTTCAAAATTATCCTTGGCCTCCTTGAAGGGGAGGATATCCCCCTGTTCTCCTGAAGAAGGGGTTCTTGGGGTCTTTTGTACATCTGTGGGAATCGAAGAAAGCTCAAGCTGTTTGCCTTCGGCCATGAGGATGGCGCGCTCCACATAGTTTTCAAGCTCCCGGATATTTCCAGGCCAGTCGTATTCCAGGAAGAACCGCATCAGTCCCGGAGATATCCGGTCAACATTCTTCCCGAACTCCTTGTTATAGCGCTTGATGAAATGATTCAGAAGAAGGGGAATATCCTCGGTCCTCTCCCTGAGCGGTGGAATATCTATGGTAAATATATTGATGCGGTAATAAAGATCTTCCCTGAAGCGCCCCTTCTCAATTTCTTCCTTCAGGTTCTTGTTGGTGGCAGAGAGGATCCGCACATTAACGGTAAAAGATTTTCGGCCGCCGATGGGGAGAATCTCCTTGTCCTGCAGGACACGCAGAAGCTTGACCTGAAGGACCTGCGGCATATCGCCGATCTCGTCCAGAAATAAAGTTCCCCCGTCCGCTGCCTTGAACAGGCCTTCCTTGGACGATGTGGCCCCGGTGAAGGACCCCTTTTCATATCCGAAAAGCTCGCTCTCCAGCAGGGTCAGCGGTAACGCCCCGCAGTTGATGGACAGGAAGGTATTGTCTTTTCGCGTACTCAGCTCATGGAGCCTCCTGGCAACCAGTTCCTTTCCGGTCCCGCTGTCTCCCTGAATCAGAACCGTTGCGTCCGTAGGAGCGACCTTCTCGATCAGATGGAAAACCTCCTTTAACTTGGGAGACTCTCCGATGATGCCGGAACGGGTTTCCACATCCTTGAGCTTCTGTTTCAAAAAAATATTCTCATCCACCAGTTGTTTATGCGAAAGGGCGTTCTTAATGGTAATCTCAATGGCATCCGGGTCAAAGGGTTTGGTAATGTAGTCGTATGCACCGACCTTGATGGCCTCTACGGCTGTTTCTATGGTTGCAAATGCCGTAATCAGGATAACCGGAATATTCCGGTCCCTTGCCTTGATCTCCCGGAGCACATCCATCCCGGTCATACCCGGCATGCTGAAGTCGGTGATGACAAGATGCACCTTTTCCTTGCTGAATATATCGAGCCCTTCCATGCCATTGCCGGCCAGCAGTATTTCATATTCAGAAGCCTGGAACAGCCGCTGAAACATCTCGCGCATGGGAAGTTCGTCGTCAATAAAGAGAATTCGTGCCTTCATGGCATATCCATCTATACCCGGAATCAGTGTTTCTTGAGTTCCGGCACGGTTTTGTGGCAGTAGGTGCACAATGTCGTATTAATGATCATCTCACGGTGACCACTGAAGCTGTGGCATTGGTTGCAGTGATACTCGAATTGAACATGCAGGGCGTGCGAGAAAACGCCTGGCGCAGGCTCCTGAACAAATCTTTCATAGATGTGGCACTTGAAACACGGCAGATCCTTGATCACGTAAACTTCTGAAGTCTCTTGCCTGGTTGACTGTTCAACAGCGGCTTCAGAGGCAGAGATGGAAATCCCCAGAGAGGATGGCGGCCCTTGCCATATCCAGGGAATAAAGACAGCAATTTGTATAATCATTAAAAGTGTTTTTTTCACGTATTCACCCTAAGAAGTCTTGTCTTCATCCGTTTCATCTTCGCTTGTCACCGTTTGTGCATGGGCTCCCGGGAATAACCGCTCAAACTCCATGGGGTGTTCCTGCTGGAGTTCATGCATGGATATCTTTCCTGTAATCCATACCCAACTCATGGGAAAGACCTCGGGACGGAGGTGTTCATTGTAAAAATGCCAGAACAGAATGAAGACAATGGCAAGCAGGGCCTCATCGCTGTGCATGATGTAAATGAGTTCCCAGATCCAGTTCTTGGACGCTTCCGGAAAAAAGAGGGCGGCCTTGGTCGGGAATGCAAGTGCGAGACCTGAGAACCCGATGATGAATATCCCCCAGAACACGGCCCAGTAATCGAACTTTTGCAAATAGGTGAACCTCCCAAACCTGGGTTTTTCTTTTGAAAAGCCCAGGAAGTAACGCATATTCTGGTAGAGATCTATGAAATCCTTCCAGACAGGGATCAGATCCCACTGGAGTTTACCCCTGAAAAAACGGTATGTCAAATAAAGGACATGATAGAGAGAGTCCAAAATCATGGTGATCCCCGCTATGCGGTGAAGGATACCTGCGGTTCTCGTCCCGCCCCAGAAGTGGATCCATGAGTAGGACGTTTCAACTTCCGAGAACTTGAGCGCCCAACCTGTAAAAAAGAGGACAAGAAACGAGGTCAGCATGATGACATGCTGGATCCTGTAATGAATGTTGAACCTTTCGACTTCCTTGGGCAGAGTGTCTGGATGTGAGGTTACGTCATGTTCGGGTTTCATCTTGACATCCTCCTGCTATATTGAATGGCGTCGCGTATGGCTGCATAGATCTGCAATAAGATGTGCAGGGCACAGCCTGCAATGACACCCATGGTTAGAATAATCAATCCTTTTTCCGCATAATAAGGTATGGGGTTATCCTTGCCGATCGGCTTGTGTGTAATCGCGGCCACAAACTCCGCATTGGCTCCTGCGTGGCATTGCTTGCAGAGGGTAATCTTGTTTGTACCATAAACCAGGGATTGGGGATCCTTGTGAGAACGGATACTGTGTGAGCCGTGACAGGTGGTACAGACCGGAAGGTTTTTACCCCCCAGATGATATTTCTTTCCGTGGAAGCTCTCGTTATAGCGCTGTATGATCCGGGTGCTGAAGCCGTATTTCAGGGAGACGCTTTTCTGCTCATGGCACCTTCCGCAGGTGGTGACGATCTGTTCATAGGCTACTGCTGACTTCAAGGGACCGCGCTCTGTGTTCGTGCCGGCGGCAGCGACGATTTCATGGGGAGATCCATGACAGTCCAGGCAAAGGGCCGCATCGGTTTCATTCTTCTGAAAGATATTGATCCCGTGAACGCTATTTTTCACCTCGAGATAGATTTCATTGTGGCACTGGATGCAAGCAGCCTGGGCCACGGGGTCCACAGGGCTTTTTTTCTGAATCGCCTGGGCAAGGCCCAGGATCGTTTCGTCCAGCCCCTGGTCCGTGGATTTATGGGGGTTGTCCTGATATTTGAGGTGACACGTCGTGCAATCCAGATCCGCATGAACTGAGGAGGCATATTTTTCACCATCCACATGAAGGCTCGTCCGAACGCCTTGCCGGGTCATGTAAGTACCCTTCAGTGCACCATGGCAGACCAGACAGGAGAGATTGTCCGAGAATAAATCGTTCGCCTGAAATAAGACCCCTGCTGAAAAAAGAAAAAAAAGAAAAAATCTTTTATATCCCATGGCCACCTCTCTTTTTTGCGTTGCCGTCCCGTTAAACTTTATCCTTAATATCAAGAACAAGCATGAGCAAGAATAATGCCAATATTCTCAAAGCCCCAAGTATATGAAATTTAACATATTCTAAGAAGCAGTCATGAATGCCTTTTGCGGGCTGCTGTAATAAAATTATTACACTATTTTTACGTACCACCTTGAAAAGCCTTTTGAAGTCTCATTTCTCACGGAATGTAATAAAACTATAACATATATTTTACATGTAGTAAAATAATAACAAAAAGGCCCTCTTTTCTGATAGAGGGCCTTTGGAGGTACGATTTTATTATGTTTTTTTAGCCGTATTATTTTTCGGCTTCTATCATATGCTCTTCATCGGCAGGTGCCTTGAGATAGCTCAGAACATGAACCATGTATCCGGATACCGTCCCAAGCACGGAACCAATCACAATGCTCATGAATCCGAGGCACAGAGTCCCGATAAGAATTCCAACCACAATAACCATACGGACTGCAAGGGTAGCCTCGACCGGGCCTCCAGCGATCTTGCTGATCAGCATCAAGGCCCCATAACCGCCGTAATGGAATCCTGGAACGATTCCAAAAACCAGAAAAGCAATCCCGCCCAATATCGCACCCACCTTCATTCCTGTTTTGATGACTTCCATTTCATTGGTTTTCATTTTACACCTCCATGTTTGATTTGGATGACCTAAAATTTTATTTTTAAGGTCATCTTATGTTTTTAGCCTTCTGACTATTTTATAATGCAAAACCAGTGCCAAAAACGGTAAAACATTATAACATGCTGATAATAAAGGTTTTTATTTAGATAGACTGAACAAGCCATTCCGTAAAAATAGGTACGCATGTAATATAAATGAAACATTTTATTTTATGGTAACGGGAATGAATCCTGTAAAAACAGGCTGTTATACACTTTTTGACAAAAACATTACATGTGTCATTGGATCCGGGTTTAAAGGTTGAAGAGGATGAAGAATGGGCTTTCAAGACATGTTAGTCCGTCTCCGGTCTGATCAGGAGCCGGACAAAATCCCCCGGTACCAGTCAACAGTCCGGGCAAGGCCTCGCTCCAGATCATATTTCGGCCTGTAGTCCAGGTACTCTCCGGCATAAGAGATATCTGCCAGGGAATGGCGGATATCCCCTTTTCTTTTCTGCTTGAAGATGATTTGTGATCTTGAGTCCGTAATCTTGATGATGTTCCTGGCAAGATCCAGGATACTGATACGGGCGCCGTACGCTATATTAAAGGACCGGCCTGAGGCCTTGTCATGTGTAAACCCGGCCATATTGGCCTCCACCACGTCATCGATATAGGTGAAATCACGGGTTTGTTCACCATCGCCTTCAATGCTCAGGTCTTCGCCTTTCAGGGCCGCTGTAATAAACTTTGGGATCACCGCCGCATAATCGGACTTTGGATCCTGCTTCCTGCCATAGACATTGAAATAGCGTAGTCCGACCGTATCAAGCCCGTATACCCCATGAAAGACCTTCAGGTATAATTCCTTGGTGACCTTGGAGACGGCATAAGGGGATTGGGGATTATAAGGCATGGTTTCACGCTTTGGGAGTTCGGGTGTGTCCCCATACACCGATGATGAAATGGCCACGACCACTTTTTTAACGTTATGGTCTACCGCTGCCTTGAGCACATTCAGGGTCCCGGTGACATTGACTTCATTGGTGGCCAGAGGGTTCTCCACGCTGCGGGAGACACTGGGCCTTGCGGCCTGATGAGATATGAATTCTATACCGTGTTCCCGAATGAGATTAGCCAGGCGGTCCCGGTCCAGGATGGACCCCTGAACCCAGGTGAAGTTTGGATGGGCCTGCACTCCCTGCAAATTTCCGATCCTTCCGCTGCTGAGATCATCATAAACCGTAACCTGGTGTCCATCAAGAATCAGACGCTCTGCAAGATTGCTGCCGATAAATCCGGCGCCGCCCGTAACGAGAACCTTCATTTGTTTTCTCCCTAAATGTTATTAAATTTTTATTTCAAGTTAGCAGATGCGCTGACTGCTGAAATCTTTGCAGCGCCTGGGCTGTTAATGACATCCGACGGCAATCCCGGCAACCCGCTGATCAGGGACATGATAAACGATGCAAGATAGGGCACCGATTGTATGATCAGCACAATGGTCCACAGGAAGATGTCCCTGGAGTCATAACCCTGCATGTAGGCGATGGTTCCTGCCGACATCCAGAGCAGAAGCATCAGCATGAATTCCTCCCACACTGCGGCTACCGCTTTTATCAGAACCTGGGCACTTGCCATTTTCGGTGTTCTAAGAAAGGGCTCTCGGGTCGTGGCAAACCCCACGATAACCGCCTTGGCGATGGTATGCGACAATGCAAGGCCTGCGAGTGCTGCGGAAAAGGTCTGCTTGACTGTTGCACCTACCTTCACACGGTAAAGATAGATCATCTTGGCTACCTTGAAGAAGAACAGAGACATAGGGAGTACTGCAAAAATCACCAGAGGAGGGTCCACAAGTTTAGGGGCGATGATCATGGCTGCTGACCAGGCCAGGGCGCCAAAAGTAAAAAATAAATTCGCGCCGTCACCCAGCCAGGGGAGCCATCCGGCAATAAAATGATACCGCTGACCATAAGTCAGGCTGCTTTTCCTGAATCCAAGCAGAGCTCTGGCATGACGGCGCATAATCTGGATGGCGCCATAGGCCCATCGGAAACGCTGCTTCTTATAGTCAATGAATGTATCGGGCATCAACCCTTTGCCGTAGCCTTGCGGGTTGTAGGTGGCCTCATAACCCTTTTCAAATATACGGAGACCCAGTTCAGCGTCTTCGGTAATGCACCACTCGGCCCAGCCGCCGACTTCTTCCAAAACGTTCCTTCGCACCAGGGTCATGGTTCCATGCTGGATGATTGCATTGCGTTCGTTGCGCGTGACCATGCCGATGTGAAAGAAACCTTTGTATTCCGCGTAACACATCGCTTTAAAAATACTCGCGCGATCGTCACGGTAGTCCTGAGGCGCCTGCGCGATGGCAAGGCTTGCACGTGAGAATTGCGGAACAAAATCCCTGAGCCATGACGGGGCCACCATGTAATCGCTATCGATCACGGCCACAATGGATGCATCCCGGGCTGTATGGGCCAGGGCGTAGTTCAAGGCGCCCGCCTTGAATCCGGACAATTGATCTAAATGAAAGAACCGGAAGCGTGCACCCAGCGCTTGGCAGTGCGCCTCCACGGGCTGCCAAACCCCGGGGTCTTTTGTGTTGTTGTCGATGATGAGCACTTCGTAGTCCGGGTAATCCTGTGCTGCCAGGGCATTCAGCGTCTCTATGACCATGGCTGGAGGTTCATTGTAGGTGGGGAGATGGATTGAAACCTTGGGCAGATCCTTCATGTCAGGCTGGGCCGGGGTAAATGCACGGCGCCGTCCGGTGACCCACAGCGCTTCGGCCCATTCATGGGCCTCGGTCAGCAATATCAGGATGACCCCGACCATCCCGATGGCAAGAAGGATCCCCACGGTTACAGTCACGGCAGTCATGTACTGGTTCATATAATCATAGATGATCCAAACCGCGGCCGTAGCAGCGGCGTAGGCCACAACGGCAAGAAAACTACGGCCCCGTCTGCTCAGGGTCCTGCTGTCCGTCAGCAGAATGGCGAATGTGATAGCGGCAACCAGCACGGAGATGCCTGCCAGAAGATGCCACTCTGGAATCTTGACGATCGGGGCCGTAAAGGCAAATTTGGGCCGGCGTTCCACGTCGTAGACACCCCAGTAGGCCCCCACCGCCCCTTCGGAGGTCCGCTTCCAGGGCTGATCGAATGCTTCCATAATATAGTAGGTGTATTTTTCCTTTTGTGCCCTGGCCAGAAATTGGCGCAGGAAAATAGCCTCGTTGGATTCTGTAGCCACCGCGGACTTGCGGGTGCGGCCATTGCTGGGCCAGCCCACTTCGGCAAGTACGATAGGCTTCCCGGGGAAAGCAGCCTTCAGTTCGTTGGTGCGTTCGACCACATAGTCAATGGCCGTATCAAGATGAACACCTTCCCAGTAAGGGAGCATGTGTGCTGCTATAAAATCCACGTGGGCGCCAAGTTCGGGGTGCTTGATCCAGACATGCCAGGGTTCTGCCGTGCTGACCGGGATGGTCAGCGCCGCCCGGACCCGGTCAAGATACTTGATCATTAATTCAACAGGGACGTCCCCCCGGAGAATCGCCTCATTTCCCACTGTGACTCTCACGACATTGACGCTCTCCCGGGCAATACGGATTAATGCTTCAATCTCCATCTCGTTTTTTTCGAGATCCTGGCTGATCCACGCCCCCAGGGAGACGTTGATCCCGTAGTTATGGGCCAAGGCCGGCACCTCGGCAAGAACACCGTCAACCGTGTAGGTCCGTACGGCATGCGTCTTGCCCGCCAGAAGAGCCAGATCTTCTGAAATTTCCTTGGCCGTAGGCATGATCCCAAGGAACGGGTCCTGATTCGCCCTCATTGGAGAGAAGGAAAATCCCTGGATTTTATCCGGCCATGACGGTTCTTTTTCGGGACGGTTAAGAAACGCCCAAAGACTGATGGTCAATGCAGCAACAACCGTCATGATGATGATATTCACTCTATACATATAAATTAAATGCCCGATTTGGATTAGATCGGTCAAACCTCAGGGAACAGCGGCAGGCCTTGTCACGGGTTTTTCTTGTAACTAAATGATATCTTACGTATTTTACCCTGCCCATAATCAATTTAACTGTAACGTGGAATCATACCTTATTTGAATAACCGAGTCAATGTGTTAGCAAAGGGATGTAAAGCCAAAATAGAAATGTCCTATTCTTACCAAAATAGGAATGTCCGGTTT
>CAKKPE010000063.1 GCA_919901565.1 bacterium | reverse complement strand
CTTGAATGAACTGATCATAACAGGAGCACAGGAATTTGTAAAGGCGGAATACGGAGGGCGGAGGGCGGAAGGCAGAGGGCAGACGACGGACAAAAAAAAGGCCGGAGAAGTTCAGCGTTCAGTTCAGCTCTCAGCCTTCTGTCATCCGGTTTTCCGTGCTCTATCCTTTGCCGTTCTCTGTCCTTCTGTCGTCTGCCGTCCGTCCTCTGTCCTTCCGTCCTCCATGTAAGTTCCCAGCGTCTTTTGTGCGAGCTCTCTCAGTTTTCTGGTCAGGCGGGGGCCCTTGTACCTCTTTTTCCCGGCCACATAGGGACACCCCTGGGGCAGGACCCCGAGTGCGGCGATCTTCTTTGTGATCCGGAAGCAGTCCTTTTTCGCCTTCTCCCTGAACTCGTAGACCATGCACAGGCCCGTCCCGAGGTCCAGATGCTCGCACGGCCTGTTCGTATAAAGAATGGTCCCGTCTTTTTTAAGCATCTTGTGGTAACAGCAGATGGTGCAGCGGGTGCAGATATCCTTCACGGTACCTCCCTCTCTTATATACCATTTCTTGATGCAGGGATCAACTTCCGTGAATTTGATCTGCTTCACACCGCAGCCCCGACGAATGCGGCAAACATCCACGGGACTCCGAACCTTAACACGAAGAAGGGGTCCGCATACCTGCCGATCACGGCGATCTTGAAGAGATTGTTGGAACTGTGCACCACCGCAGGCAAGTCAATAAAATGATCCAGGAGCAGTGTCATTCCTACCTGGTTACAGGCAAAGAGATTCCGGATTGCTCCAATAAAATTCTCTCGAAGACCTCCTGGGATGAGTACTCTTCTCTTGTCAAGAGACGGGAACCGATCCTCGCCGCCGGCATATCGGAGAGTCCATACTTCTCCCAGTCATCGGGGGAGACGACGATATCCTCCACGTCTAACTTCCCATACTTTGTCTCAAGACCTGAGACATAGCTATAAAGCATCTGTCATGTGAAAGCTCGGATTGGATTTACGTAGAAGGTTATTTTTACCATTCAAGATCTCCTTGCATACAAGACAATTCCTCATTACAGCTTGATCTCCCTGACTTCTTATTATAACTTTATTTTATTATGAGTATTCATGTTCTGTAAACAGAAAAGTGCAGGCTGTACTTAAAAGTATTGTTGGGGATAGGCAGATCAGAAGATTTCCGAGTCAGGTTTCTCGATAAACTCTCACCACCAGGAATGCACGAAATCCCAATCTCGATTTGTAAAAGGGAGAGAAGCAGAGAAGATGGGGCGGCAGAAACAATGGGATCAGAGAACTATATTCAGAGTATACGTATACCCTCAATAACCAGATAGGTATCTTCCTTTATGAAATACGTATTTGTAACCTTTAGATTTTCGGACTTATCCAGATACCCCAAGGTATTACGGTCAAAACGAGCGCCATAAACCCTCTCAACAAATGGGGCAAAAAAATCCTGACGTTTTCTTAGTTTTGGATCCTTGGAGTAGACCATTTCAAGCAAGCGAAAACGCCCGCCCGGTTTTAATACGCGCCCCACCTGTTCAATAGCAAAAGGTTGAAGCCTATCCGGCATCACGCAGCATAAGAAAAACGATATTAACCAGTCATAATGGCTTGAAGGTATTAATGCCATGACAGTGGCATCTTCCTTGTAGAGACCAATACTACAAGCAGCGGTCTTGCTGCGTCTCTCCGCCCTGAACAACATTTGTTCGCTGATATCAATCCCAGTAAGCTGTACAGTCGGATGGTAATATTTTAAATTACGACCGGTTCCAACGCCCATTTCCAGTACTCTATTGCGCACATCATTAAGCAACTTTGGACGCCAAAACCTGTACTGTCTCTCCCAGGGATAATCCAGAATATCGTAGAAAAATGCGACAATATTATATTTAGTTTTAAGTAATCTATTTTTTCCCTTACTATAATAAGCATTATATTTACTAAGAGTAGAAACCAATCGGTCCAAATCGTTGATGGCCTCTTTATCCATGGACTCAAATTGAATTCCGATTCCACTGCCACGCACATGTACTATGCGGCAGGGTGCACACACCCTGAATCTTTTATCTTGTAAGGTGGCAATGATTTCTAACTGTCCCCGTTGATTGGGTCCACATCCAGGAATGAGATTTTCCATCTGCAAAAAAAGTCCATTTCTACTGATGTTTGTCGCTTCCCCATTAATACTTTTTCCATCACCCAGTTTCAATAAACACTCCGCACGAAACTCATAACGCGGAGACTCAGCTCTGGAAAGCTCTATTTCAGGAATATCGCTTGGTGTCATTTCCATGTGGTTTTCTTCCTGCATTCCCTATCCTGCACTACTCCTCGCGACACTTGTTCAACTTTACGTTAAAATGTTAGGAATCTGATTTCTCAAACCATCAGAATTTACCAGTAAAATAGACGTGTATCAAGAATAATATTTCAAGGATAGCTGACTTATGATAATTACGTGAAGTTTCTATCCTGTCATAAACTGAAAAGATGGCCGTTAATTTTACCGGACCTCCAGTTCCCTCTCGTAGAGTTGGTATGAGATCGGTTCTTTGTTTTGGTAGCCGATCCGGGTTCTTCTCTTCTCGTCGAGGAGGTGGTATGTCACAGCGATCTTTAAAAAGGCCGGCGGGGGATTGGAATCCGTCCTGAACTCCATGTCAAAGTTCCTGGGTTCGTCTCTCGGAAGGCGGGTGTCCCACAAGTCAATGATAAAGGGCCGCCACATGATGGTTCTCTTGAGGACAAAGGTCTTCTCCGTAAGCAACTTTTTGTTGCTGTCCAGGAGATCGAAGGTCACGGTGAGATGTCGATCCGGCGTGCCTGTAGGTAAAAAATGGTCCGCGCCGGTATTGGTCAGGGTCAGGCTATACCGCTTCCGGTTCTTGTGGATGGATTCTTCCTCCCTGAGCTCGAACCTCAAAGCCTTCCTGATCGTTTCAGGGTCATGGCCGCCTTTCCAAAGGTGGAGGCTGTGGCCGGTATCTCCTACTCCAATAGTCTCTTTTACATCCTTGGGCATATGGCAGCCTATACAGTCCGCCTTATGACTTCCGGTTTCCCGGATCTCAGCGAAGGTCCCGCAGGGAGGGATCCGATAGAAGGTATCCCACCGTTGACCCAAAACCATATGACACCGGAGACAGACACCATTCCCGTCGGTAAAGCGAGGGTCTTTCCGGACCGGATGCGGAGCCTGAGCATTGTTGTACGGGCCGAGGATCACACCGTTTGCTACGTGGCAGACCGAGCAGGTCACCCCCTCTTTTTGGAGCAGCGGGTCGAAGTTCGGATTGGGTTTGAGAATGGGATCGAGTTTTTCACGGTCCCGAAATCCGAGCACCAGATTCTCCTGCTGGTTTTCCAGCGGAATGTGGCAGTTCAAGCAGATCTGCAGGGAGCCGTCAAAAACAAAATCGACTTGGAAGTAGGGGTCGGTCCAGGCATGGGCATGCATGCTGCCCGACCACTCTTCATAGATCTCTCTGTGACAGCGCCCGCACTCTTTCGCGCTCAATGATTCAAGACCTGGCGGGATGGTTCCGACCTGGATGGGCCGCTCAAAATATTCGGTCACAACAAAGATACTGAGCGGCCGCACAAAGCGGTAGATCATGAAAATGATGAAGAGAGCCGGCAATCCAAAACAAAGGATTCGTTTATACATCTCTTTTCTTCAAAAGGTTATGGTCTCCCGCTCCATCATCTCACCTTCCCGTAAATACCTGGTAGAACATCCTCAGGCCGGTGATCGCAATGATGACGGCGATCATCACCCGCAAGGTCTGGACCTTCGTCTTTTTGCTGACTGCCCCGCCGATCCTCGCTCCTGGTACGGTCCCCGCGACGAGAGTCAGGGCCATAGGCCAGACGATCTGGCCGGTCGCGAATTTCCCGATTGTCCCGGCCAGCGCTCCGAGAAAGACAATCCCCAGCGTGGTGCCGATCACGATACGCGTGGGAATCTTCAGGAGATAGATCATGATGGGGATGAGAATAAAAGCGCCGGGCGCGCCCACCATCCCTCCGAAAAAGCCTACCGAGAGACCGACCAGTGCCGCGGCCGGTTTGTTGAACTTGATCTTCTCCGGGTCCACCTCCTCCTTCTGTTCCGGTCGGGGCACGAACATCATGATGGCGGCGATCACAGCCATGGTGGCGAACACTGCGAGAAGAAATGTGGAACTCATTCTCTTGGAAAAGATCGAACCCGAAAGCGACCCCAGCACCATGGTCACTCCCATGGTCGCGATCAGGGTCTTGCTCACGAAGCGGTTCTTGTGATGGACCAGAACCCCGGAGATGGATGCCGACAGGACCTGGACCATGGAGACCGCAGCCACGGTTTTCATGGAGATATCTCCCACATGGAGGAGCGGTGGAACATAAAGCAGCAAGGGGATCATGAAGATCGCACCGCCGAGGCCGAGAAGGCCGGACAGAAATCCTCCGCCCAGGCCGAGGGTAAATAAGGTAATACCTAAGTTTGTCGTCATCATTGACCTCTATTTTTACAGTGAAGAAAAAATCAGGGACAACCTCTTTTTTTAGTTTTAAAATGTCAGGTTCATATCAGCCTTCACAACCACTTCTTTATAATATGTAGCGGGGTTCGCGATTTCAACTCCTTCCACAAAGTTGTCTCTATTCATACCGAACAAGGGGACATTCAAAGGGCAGGCGAGCAGCCTTGCACCTTCCATATGCAACATAACAAACAGATCTTCCACGGTCGGGAGGTTCATCTCTTCCATCTTCGTCATCACTGCATTGCTTACCTCTTCCGGCGCGTCGGGCATACATTTAAGGTCTTTTACTTTATCCTTGTGAATCGCATTCACGCCGCGCGAGCCGAAAAAGATAGTTACCTTTGAGCCCTCCCTCAGAAGGCTCAGCGCCGTCATAAGCGCATTGTAAACCTGACATAATTCATCATGAAAACACATTATCGACACGTTTTTTATTATCTTCTCCATCTTCACGCCTCCACCTGAGGTTAACGGTTTACCGGTTGAATAAACGATCAGTAAACCCTTTTTTTTGCGGTTCCGGTGCGGGTAATCCCAAATGTCGGCAGATAACGGCTTCAAGTTTATCTTCCGAAATATCCGATCCCGCAATAACAATTTCGTTTCCCACCATAATGGCCGGCGCTTTCGGCAAACCCTGCTTAAGATACTCGCCGGTGCGGTATTCCGCCCGGGGTTTTGAGATGGGTTCTATTTCGATGTCGTATTTGACGCCCAAACTGGGCATCATTTGCTTAAAATGGTTTCACGTTTTGCCGTTTGGTTCATTCAGGAAGAATCTAATTTTTGTCACGTTTTTCTCCTTAATTTAGACCAGCAACTCATACCATATTATAAATTATAAGTTTAATTGTACAAGCATGGAGAAGCAATTAAGAAATACTTGGGAAAGGATAAACAAAATTTATGGTTTTCCAGGGTTCTTAACCTTTGGATCTCGGCACAGGCCTCGTCCGCGGCGGATTTGTTGGACAGGTAGTTCAGTGCAATGACGGCCCCCTCCTCGGCGAACCGCATGGCGATCACCTTGCCGATCCCCCTCGTGCTTGCCGTGACCAGGATCACTCTCTTTTCGGGCATTATGATCTCCTTATTAAAAAGCATCCGGAAAGATATTACCAGCACCTTCCTTGGAAACGCAACCCCCCAATCATGCGAAAATTTTTAGGACTCAAAGCAGGACAGAAGATCCAAGTCCTGCTGTATGAGGGGCGAATTGAGCTCATCCCCGTGGTTTCATTGAAGAAGGCGCGAGGGTTCTTGAAAGGTATTGACACCACGGTGGAGCGGGAGCCGGAGAGGGTATGAACATTGTCGACTCTTCCGGGTGGCTGGAATATTTTGCAGACGGACCCAATGCTTCTATCTTTGCCCCGGTGATACTGAAGACCGGGGATCTGATCGTCCCTAATCATCCTTGCCACCTCCCGCGCCGAAGGCGCGGTTCTTTGGACGCAGGACGCTGACTTTGCGGACATGGATGGTGTCCGCTACATTCCTCAGCGGTGAGTCCAGATCGTGGGAGCTTGGAAGTCCCCATATTCCTCCATATCTATTTTCAAAACCATTCACCCCAATACGAAAGCTGTAAAACAAATTGACATCACCCTGGAGATGTTCTATAAAAGATCATGGCGGTAGAAGAAGTATAAAAAACAATGTTATGTCTAGGAAAATATAATGCCTTTCGCTCTCACAAAAGCAGTTCTTGGCCGCAAGTTGCTTATCGACATCACTGAAGAAGAATATCATGTAATAAGTACAGCAAAGAACCGTCTCTTCGAAGCTCTGTACTTGGAGCAAAAATTAGATATAGTCGTTGAGGCACTGAGAAATTATGTTCAGCATCGTGGTTTCCCTATCTATAAATTGGCATACAATTCCGAACGAGTTGAAAAGAAAAATAAAGAAAACCTCTTCAGAAGAATCTATTTTTGGTTTATCGGCAGTAATAACCGAAGAAGGAGGTACTTACACTGGGATAGTGCCTATATTCACTGACTTTATTGAACATAGAAGAGAGCTATAAAAAAAGAATGGAACTATAGACACTCTTAGGCAGCGTGTTACGTAACCAGTGAAATAATACAAAACAATGAATGAGGAACGCCAGTTTTTTTCTACAGACTCGTTGGGCGATGGAGGGAATAGTCATGGAAGAAACAAATCCTCGTCTCAATAGAGCATTTATCAAGATCGTCAACAATCAGCTTCGGCAGAACGATCCGCCCGAAACGCGTGAGACATTAAACCGGCTCAAGTCCGAGGGAATCTCCGAGGCCGACGCAAAGATTTACATTGCCCAAGCTGTGTGCGTTGAAGTTTGGGATGCCATGAAAAACAAAAAAGAATTCAATAGGGATCGTTTTCTGAGGAACCTGAAAAATCTCCCCAATGAGCCCAAAGAATAAGACAGAGTTCCCTCTCAGAGAGTGAATGAGCTTGTCAACCGGCGCCACGGTGTCACGCCCGGCACGGCTCTTCGGCTGGCCGGATTCTTAGGAAACTCAGCGGCTTTTTGGCTGAACCTCCAGCTTCGGTGGGATCTCTACCAGGCCCAGGCAGCGGAGGAAGACGTTCTCAAAAAGATCCGCCCCATCCGGGTTGCGGTGTAAACCCGGAATGCCACTGACAAACTCTTATCTTAAGAATGCCTCCTGCTGTAAGGCTCCCCTGCACGGCGACAGTTGCGTCAACCGAGATTGAAAATCAATAAATTGCGGTATCTGTCATGGCAGCCGGAAGCAGAGGGTGTGCGACAAATTTATGGGTAGAACCGTCAAGCGCATGCCCTGTTTTCCC
>CAKKPE010000062.1 GCA_919901565.1 bacterium | reverse complement strand
GAGGAGCGACTCGTTATCTCTTCAGCACGTCGGTGAAAAGGACTAAACTGTTACGGTGGACGGCCAGATGGACAATCTCGACGGGCTCTCCGAACTCATGGCCGGGATCCGGCCGAGGTACGGGAAGTTTGCGGTCATGGGAAACCACGAGTATTATGCCGGGATCGGCCAGACACTGGATTTCACCCGCAAGGCGGGCTTCACCATGCTGAGGGACGAGGGGGTGAGTGCAGGATGCGGCATCAGCATCGCAGGTGTGGATGATCCCGCGGGCAGGAGATACGGGCTGAAAGACCAGGTTTCAGAGAAGGCGCTTCTGCAGGGGTTACCCCATGGACCATTCACGCTGCTGCTCAAGCACAGGCCCGTTGTGGACCAGGGGAGCGTCGGCCTCTTTGACCTTCAGCTTTCCGGGCATGTTCACAAGGGGCAGATCTTTCCGTTCAATCTTATCGCGTGGTTTTACTATCCGCTCCGCGCCGGGGAGTCGGTCCTTGGAAACGGTTCGCATCTATATGTGAGCAGGGGCTCAGGGACATGGGGGCCTCCTATCCGTTTTCTGGCCCCTCCGGAAATCACGGTCATTGAACTTGTTCACGAAGCATGGTAATAATATTGACAACTGCTATCCTCTCCCCCCTTCAAAGGGGGAGAGGGGAGGGTGAGCCCCGTTAGAAGTCGCATGTCGTAACGGGTTCAGCATTAGCTATAAAGCCTTTCCCGTCTTAGTCGTTATAGCAGCGACTTCTAACGGGGTGAGGGGGATAACTATCGGTGCATATAGGATATTTTGTCATGCAGGACTTGATCTGGTTTGTCATCATCCGGCTCGACCGGATGATCCAGTTTCTAATGTCTGGATTCCCCGATCGAGCCTGCCCTCCGATCCCCCGATCAAGTCAGAGGACAGGCCCGATCGGGGGGTCGTGGAATGACAGCATCATTGATAATAAGACCGAAGGAGCAATCATGAACCAGGAAGAGACCTCTTCAGAAAACAGCCATAGAAGAAAAACGAATGCCCTCAAGATATTCGGAGCGGTTCTGATCACCGGTCTCATCCTGATATTCGCTTATATGGTCTACAGACAAACGCACATCACCTCGGATGATGCCTTTGTGCAGGGGGCCATCCATGTGATCGCCCCCAGGGTTTCCGGGACGGTTTTAAAGGTCCATGTCTCGGACAACCAGAGTGTACACGCGGGAGACCTTCTGGTCGGGTTGGAACCGGATCTCTTCATCCAGAAAGTCCGTGAGGCTGAAGCCGAGCTTGAAGCCGAGCAGCAAAGGGCATCTGAACTGAATGTCATGATCGACGTGCAGGAGAAGAAGGTCCTTGCCGCCGCCGCCACACTGGGGCAGGCCATTGCGGGGAGGGATGAACGTGCAGCGGCTGAAGGTGCGAGGAAGGCTGAGGTGGCCGCGAAACAGTCGCTTCTCAGGCAGGCTGAACTCGACCTCAGGCGGGCGGAAAGCCTCTTTACGAAAGAGGTCATCCCGAGAGAGCGTCTGGACCGGGCGCAAACGGCCTACGAGACCGCTGCTGCCGAACTCAAAGTTGCGGATGAGCTGAAAAAACAGGCCGCTGTCTCCCAGAAATCCCAGGAGAGTCTTATTTTACAGGCGGAGGCTTCTCTTACTGCCGAGAAGGGCCTGGCCCTGCAGGTTAGGTCCTCGCTGAAGACCCAGGAGGAACGTATTAAAGGGATAGCGGCAAAGCTGAATATTGCGAAGCTGAATTTATCCTATACGAAGATCTCTTCACCTGCCGACGGCTATGTCACCCGCAAGAATGTGGAGGTGGGGAACCAGGTCCAGCCGGGTCAACCCCTCATGGCCGTTGTCCCACTGAAAGATGTCTACGTGATCGCCAACTACAAGGAGACCGAGATTGAGCGGATCAAGCCCGGGCAGAAGGTGAAGATCCGGGTGGATGCCTATCCGGGACGGGCCTTCTCGGGGAAGGTGGAGAGCATCATGGCCGGCACCGGAGCGGTCTTCTCCCTTTTCCCAGCGGAAAATGCCACAGGGAACTATGTCAAGGTTGTGCAGAGGATTCCGGTCAGGATTCTTCTGGACAAAGATACGGACCCTGACCATGCCCTGAGGGTCGGCATGTCCGTGGTGCCCACGGTGTATGTGAAATGAGTCGCTGGCTGATTGCACTGACCGTCATGCTTCCCACCCTGATCGAGATTATTGACATCTCCATCGTCAATGTCTCCCTGGACCATATCAGGGGATCGCTCTCCGCAGGGATCGAAGAGTCCACATGGGCCATCACGGCCTATCTCGTATCCAACGCCATTGTGATCCCCATGACCGGGTGGCTGAGCAGGTTCTTCGGAAGAAAAAAGTACCTCATGGGATCTATCACCCTCTTTACCGCGAGCTCTTTCCTCTGCGGCTCAGCCTGGAGCCTGACGAGCCTGATCGTTTTCAGAATCATACAGGGGATCGGCGGGGGCGGGCTCCAGCCCCTGAGCCAGTCCATACTGCTCGAGGCCTTCCCTCCGGCCCAGCACGGCATCGCCATGGCGATCTTCGGCATCGGCATCATGTTCGGCCCCATTGTCGGGCCGCTCCTTGGCGGCTGGATCACCGACACCTGGTCCTGGCGTTGGATCTTCTATATCAATATCCCCATCGGAATTCTCTCGATATTCATGGTCCTGTTCGTGATTTCAGACCCGCCGTACATGAAGCGGATAAAGATGAAGATAGACTACGCGGGGCTCATCCTCCTCGTCGTAGGTCTGGGGGCACTCCAGTTTGTTCTGGACAAGGGCGAAATAGAGGACTGGTTCGCTTCTTCCATGATCACCACAATTTTTATCATCTCCCTGGCCGCCCTGGCGCTCCTTGTGATCCTTGAATTCTTTTCAGATCATCCGGTCATCAACCTGAGGCTGTTCAAAGACAGGACCTTCTCCATGGGGAATGTCCTGATGTTCTTCGTTTTTTTCAATCTTTTCGGAAGCATTGTGCTCCTTCCCATCTACCTTCAGACGCTCATGGGATACACTGCGTTCCTTGCGGGTGTGGTCCTGGGTCCCGGTGGGATATCCACCATGATGGCCATGGCCATAGCCGGTCGGCTTAGTCAGAAGACCAACCCCAAATGGCTGCTGGTTTTCGGCATCGTGATGAGCGCCCTCTCCACGTACCTGATGTCACGCTTTAATCTCCATACGGATTTCTGGACACTGGTCTGGCCCAGGGTGATCCTCGGGATCGGCATGGGGTTTATCTTCATACCACTGACCACCCTGACCTTGTCGCACATCCCCAGGGAGAGGATGACTGATGCCACGTCCATGTATAACCTCTTAAGAAACATCGGCGGGAGTGTGGGCGTGGCTTTTGTAACCACCATTCTCGCCCGGAGGGCCCAGTTCCACCAGGCGAGACTCGTTGAACACCTGACCCCATTCGATATGTCTTACGTGATCGGAAAGGGGAAGATTGCAGATATCCTTACCTTCAAAGGGATCCATAACCTGAATCCCGATACACTGATCTACGGAGAACTGCAGAGGCAGGCGCATATGCTGGCCTTTAACGATGCCTTTCAATTCCTCTCTATCCTTATGGCGCTCATTCTTTTCCTTGTCTTTTTCATGAGAAGGTCCAAAAGTCCTGGACCGGTCAGCATGCACTGATCCAAGTCGTAGACTGACTGGCTTCTCTTTTAGAGAAACTATATCAAGTGCTGCAGAATTCCAGACTTGTGAAATATTCAGGGCAAGAATAATTTCTGCGCATATTTTGTGAATAATTCTTGACTCGGAATGACAAAATCATTATTATATATATTTTATAGCAAATCGGCACAGACTCGGGATGACAGGTGAAATCGGGCAGGCAGGGCGTGTCCATGGGACTCGTTTTGACCTGCCATTATTAACTCAAGGAGGTCGCTGTGATTCGGATGGATGGCAGGGCAAGCGATGCCCTCAGACCGGTCAAGATAACCCGCAGATTCATCCGGCATGCAGAAGGATCGGTACTCATCGAGATGGGGGAGACCCGTGTGATTTGCACGGCCACGGTGGAATCCAGGGTCCCTCCATTCCTTAAGGATTCGGGGCGTGGCTGGATCACGGCGGAATACGGCATGCTTCCTCGGTCGGCATCCGAGCGGATCGTGCGCGAATCCATAAAAGGAAAGGTCGGCGGCAGGACCCATGAGATCCAGCGGCTGATCGGCAGATCCATGCGCTCCGTAGTGGATATGGGAGCCATGGGGGAAAGGACCATCATGCTGGACTGCGACGTGCTTCAGGCCGATGGCGGGACCCGGACGGCGTCGATTACCGGTTCTTTTATTGCCCTTGTGGATGCACTTGACTGGATGGGCCGTGGCGGTCTGGTCAGGAAAATCCCGGTGAGCGACTATCTTGCCGCTGTCAGTGTGGGGATCCTGGACGGTGAAGTCATCCTTGACTTGTGCTATGATGAGGACTCCCGGGTCCAGGTGGACATGAACGTCGTCATGACGGGGAATGAGCGGTTTATTGAAGTGCAGGGCACGGCAGAAGGCAATCCCTATACGCGCAAGGAACTTGATGAGATGCTCTCTTCCGCTGGAAAAGGGATCCAGGAACTGATCGGCATTCAGAGAGAAATTATCGGCGATATTCTCCGCCTTCCATAAAGGAGCAGGATGGACGTTGTTATCGCAAGCACGAACCGGAACAAGGTCGAGGAAATCTCGCAGATGCTGAAGGGGTCGAAGTTCAAGATTATCTCCCTGCTGGATTTTAAGGACAAGAATCTCCCCGAGATCGAAGAAGACGGGCTGACCTTTGAGGAAAACGCAAGGAAAAAAGCCCTGATCATTGCAAAACTGACCGGTCGTCTCACGCTTGCGGACGACTCCGGGCTGATGGTGGATACGCTGAACGGCAGGCCGGGGGTCCATTCCGCCCGTTATTCCGGCAAGGATGCAACACCCGAAGAAAACAACCGGAAACTGCTTGAAGAACTCAAGGACGTTCCGACCAAGAAAAGAACGGCCCGGTTTGTTTGCGTGATTGCGGTTGCGAGGCCTTCGGGCAAGGTCAGTGTGGTTGAAGGGCTATGCGAAGGGCTCATTGCAAAGGAAATCAGAGGGGCAGATGGTTTTGGTTACGATCCCCTCTTCATCGTGCCGGAATACGACAAAACTTTTGCTGAACTGGGGAGCGCCGTAAAGAACAAGATCAGCCATCGGGCCATCGCCATTCAGAAGGCCGTGGAGATCCTGACCGGCCTGTCAGAGCAGGAAAAAGGTTGAATTTCTGCTATGAAGCCGATATACTCGAGATGTTCATCAGGGGAATTACGTGGTATCTCGCTGAATCATGATGGTCTCGCAAAAAGTCATCAAGTGGGACGGCACAGTAAAAAGCTCCGGATGCAAGGCGCGCGAATCCTGAGGAATGAGGCGTATTGAGAGATACGCTGCAATGACGAAGGATGAAGCGGAACGACGCAGATGGACTTTTTACAAAGCCGTCAATCATGGGAGTTGACGACGGGGCGTGGCGCAGCCCGGTAGCGCACCTGCTTTGGGAGCAGGGTGTCGGAGGTTCAAATCCTCTCGCCCCGACCAGTATAACGGAGAATGCGCCTGTAGCTCAGGTGGATAGAGCAACGGCCTTCTAAGCCGTGGGTCAGGGGTTCGAATCCCTTCAGGCGCGCCAATGAATTTTGCGAAGCAAAATTCATGATGGTGAGTGTAGCTCAATGGTTAGAGCACTGGACTGTGGCTCCAGGGGTTGGGGGTTCAAGTCCCCTCACTCACCCCAATTGTTTCTCTTTGAGAAAAAAAATAATTAGCACTTAGGTAAACCCCCGGCTCTGCCGGGGGACTCCCAGAGTTTGACAATTCCGGGAGTATGCAGTTAACCTAAATGTTTTACCCCTCACCCTTACCCTCTCCCACAAGGGGCGAGGGAACTGCCAGTGGGCTTCCCCTCCCTTGATGGGAGGGGATTGAGGGGAGGGTGTTTTTTAACCGATTGCGATTAGGCCCCTTTGAGGGGCCAGCAATCGTAATACCTCCGGCTTTGCCGAAGGATATTTATTTGCATTGCAAATTAGAAAAGATTTTGTTCACTTTTTTTAGAAGGTGCTTTTTGCGGAGCAAAAATTCTAAATTTTACGAAGTAAAATTTAGCGCCCGTAGCTCAGCTGGATAGAGCGTCGGACTTCGAATCCGCAGGTCGCAGGTTCGAGTCCTGCCGGGCGCGCCAGAAATAAGGGAAAGCTTTTCCCTATTAATATAAAAGCTGAAATAGAAATGTGATTTTGTTACAAATGCTTCAGATGCAAGGCGCACGAGTCCTGAGGAATGAGGCGTACTGAGAGGTACGCTGCAATGACGAAGGACGAAGTGCAACGAAGCAGATGAGGTGTTTGGAACAAAATAACACGGGCCGTTAGCTCAGTTGGTAGAGCAGCTGACTCTTAATCAGCGGGTCGCAGGTTCGAATCCTGCACGGCTCACCATAAAAACAAGGGGTTGCGGATATTTCCGCAACCCCTTTTCCATCGGGTTATTTTATGGCATTAGTCAGTTTGCAGGGTATCCGGGTCAGCTTCGGCGGGTCGCCGCTGCTCGAAGGTGTGGACCTCTCCATTGACCGGGGCGAGCGGGTCTGCATCGTCGGCAGGAACGGGACAGGCAAGTCCACGATCATGCGGCTCATCACCGGCGAAGTCAGGCAGGATGGCGGAAAGATCGTGTTTCAGCAGGGTCTGCGCATCACGCACCTGGCGCAGGAGGTCCCGCAGTCGCTTTCAGGCAGCGTGTTCGATGTTGTTTCGAGCGCGTTCGGCGAACAGGGGAAGCTGCTCGCGGCATATCATCATGTGAGCACCAGGCTGGCCCATGAACACAGTGATAAGCTGATGGAAGAGCTCGAGGATGTTCAGCACAGGTTCGAGGCTTCCGGAGGCTGGCAGATTCAGCAGCGTGTTGAGACCATCCTCTCCCGCCTGAAGCTTCCCGATGACGCTGAGTTCTCCGATCTCTCCGGCGGCCGGAAGCGCCTGGTTCTGCTCGCAAAGGCACTGGCCGGCAAGCCGGACCTCCTGCTTCTGGACGAGCCCACAAACCATCTGGATATCGATGCCATTGCCTGGATTGAGGAGTTCCTGCTTGATTTCAGCGGGACCCTTGTTTTTGTGACCCACGACCGTATGCTGCTCCGGAAGCTGGCCACCCGAATCGTTGATCTTGACCGGGGCAGGCTCACGAGCTGGCCCGGGAATTATAAGACCTATCTCGATCTCAAGGAGGCGGCACTCAATAACGAGACTGTGGAAAACGCGAAGTTCGACAAAAAGCTGGCTGCCGAGGAGGCCTGGATCCGGCAGGGTGTGAAGGCGAGACGGACGCGGAATGAAGGCCGTGTGCGGGCACTCCAGGAATTGCGCAGGACCAGGATCGAACGCCGGGAGTTGACGGGCACGGTGCGGATGCAGGTGCAGGAGGCGGAACGTACGGGCAGGCTCGTGATCGAGGCCAAGGGCGTGAGCTACGGGTACAACGAAAACGAGGTGATCCGCTGTTTTTCCACGACCATCCTGCGGGGCGATAAGGTCGGTATCATCGGTCCGAACGGTTCCGGGAAGACCACGCTGCTCAAGATCCTGCTCGGTGATCCGGCCCCGCAGGAAGGAACAGTCCGGCACGGCACGAATATGGAAGTGGCGTACCTCGACCAGCAGCGAGCGCTGCTCGATGATGAAAAGTCCGTTCAGGATAATGTCGCGGGCGGGAGCGACTATGTGACTATTAACGGAAATCGCAGGCATGTGATCGGTTATCTGCAGGATTTTCTTTTTCCGCCGGATCGGGCGCGCAGTCCCGTGAAGGTTCTGTCCGGCGGAGAGCGGAACCGCCTGCTGCTCGCCAGGCTCTTTACCAAACCATCGAACGTGCTCGTGCTCGACGAGCCCACAAATGACCTGGATATCGAGACACTCGATCTGCTCGAGGAGCTATTGATGGACTATCCAGGCACCGTACTCCTGGTGAGCCACGACCGGGCGTTCATCAACAATGTGGTTACAAGCACGCTCGTGTTCCAAGGACAGGGAAGGGTGAATGAATACGTGGGGGGGTATGACGACTGGCTAAGGCAGAGGAGAAACTCTGCTCCCCCTGTCCAGGTCACGAAGGAGGAGAGGAAGAAGGTCCTGCGTCCTCAATCTGATAAACAGCGAAAACTGGGTTTCAAGGAACAGAAGGAGCTTGATACCCTTCCCGGTAGAATCGAAGCGCTCGAATCAGAACGTCGGCAGATCCATGCATCTATGGCTGACCCGGTTTTTTACCGTGAAAGCGGCAGCAAGATCTCTGCAATGAAAGCAAGGCTTGAGGTCTTGGACAAAGAACTGGCCGTGGTCTATGAGCGGTGGGAGGCGCTGGATGCGCTGAAAGGATAATCTCCCGGTGAAGGAGGCCTAAGGAATTTTCTGATCTTCAGGCACCATGTCCATGATGCAGACGATGCAGGTCTTGTTGGTGGCGGAGATCCGGTGAGTGGCGCCGAGGATAAAAGAGTCTTTGCCGTCCTGCATGTGAACGGATTTTTTCATGATCTTTTCAAACCTGGCCTTGGTCTTGTTGTAGACCCAGAGGTTCCATGGTCCGGAGGTAAAACGGTGGTTGGCCTGGTCGCCGGTCTGCGTGCCGTCGTGGCAGTTCCCGATGACATGGACCTCATCCGAGTCCGGTCTCGCATAGATGACCCCCATGCAGTCACACCCGGCTTTGAAGGCGCAGCGCAGTTCTCCGATACGGCCCTCCGGGATCGTAACGGAAATGCCGTCTTCATCCGCGACCTCTTTGCCGAGTTCGGGTATGGTTCGGGTCTTCTCCTGGTCTGCTGAAGGCCCGGCGGATGTTCTGTGTGATGTATCCTGATGTGATTCCATAATATGACCTGTTATCCTTTTATGGATGATCGTTACAGCTTCGGTCCGCCTTCGGAAGTCAGACTCCTGTGAAAATTTTTAGCGAAATTCATGACAAAATGGAGACTTTTTTGTACCTCGGGGTCCCGGGCCGTCTTAATAAGCCCTATGACCCCTTTCTTGTAAGGCTCCTTCTTCATCTCCGCCATGGTCACGTGCACACCTTCGACCATGGCCCCGAGCAGTTCCTGTACCTGCGGATTCATGATCCTGCTCACGAAGTTTTCAAACATGGAGAGCATCCGTTCCACAATGCTGTCCGTAAAGGCATGTGTGGCAGACCCCATGAAGGTGGCCATCTGAGTGAGAATCTCAAGGCTCCCGGAGTTGATCAGTTCCTGGAGGGCAGGCATGACCCGGACCACGTCAGCCTTCACAACCTCATCGGCGATCTCGACCAGTTTGCCCAGGGTATCCGAGGAACGCTCAAGAAGGGTGTCGGTCATGGAATTCTTGGCGGCGGTGGCAAAGGAGGCCATCTGAGTCAGGGCGTCCAGCGCACCGCTGTTGTGGAGTTCCGTAATCTTGGAAATGGAGGTCCTGATTGCTTCAAAGGTCTCGGGTTTGGAGATCTCGTTGGCCAGCGCCCCCAAGGGTTCCATGATGGAAGCCATTCGCTCGATCATGGTATCGGTCTGGGAGTTCTGGTAGGCTCCGATTATTTTGGTGACTTCGTCCAGGGTAGCAGCCTGTCCCATCAGTTCCTGGACATGGGAAGATGTTTCAGGACGTCCCAGATGTTCCAGGAGTACCTTGATATTTCCGTTTGTTTCGATCATCCCGAATCCTCCCCTAAAGAATACCGCGGGCACTCAGCCAGTAGAGCCGGTTATAGGCCAGTTTGAACCAGTGGATCATCTGTGAAGGTTCGCCGGGATTGGGGGGTGTATTGTAGTTGAACCATACATAGGTCCCTTTTTCCAGACCGGTTTCCACAAAGCAGAAGACCTTGCCGTCATAATCCCGGCCAGGGCATCCTTCCTTGATCTGGCAGATCAAGGATTCAGCCACCGTATCGGCTTCGAAGTGGGCCGTGGAGCCGGCCTTGCTGATCGGGATGTTGGTGGTGTCACCGACGACGAAGACGTTTTCCTGGCCATCCATTTTCAGATTCTTTTTATTGGTGGGGATCCACCCGGATGTGCCGAGATTGGAATCCTCTATGACCGGCTGACCTTTGTGCGGCGGTACCGCGATCAGGAGATCGTAGTCTACAATGGATCCTTCCTCACTGTGGATCTGTTTTTTCACCGGATCGATCTTTTTCATGTTGAAGAAGGTTTCATACTTGATCCCGCGCTGCTCGAATGCCTTGACCGCCCAATGAGCGACCGGCTCCATGGCATGCACCCGGCCAATGGGATACGTATAATAAATCTCGTACTTGTTCTTAAGGCCGTTCTGGGAGAAGAGGTCATCGAGCATGAAGGTCATCTCCAATGGGGCCACCGGGCACTTGTGAGGAATACCTACAGCCATGACAATCCTTCCTCCCTGGAAGGCCTTGAGGGCGGTACGCAGCTTCTTGGCCCCTTCGAGATCATAGAACCAGTGGGCCCCTTCTTTCAGACCCGGGATCTCTTCGGGCACGATCCGGGAACCGGTGGCGATGACCAGATAATCATAAGGGTACTCTTTACCGCTTTTAGCCAGGACCGATTGTTTATCGGTGTTGATCTTCACAGCCGGGTCAACATAAAAGTTGATCAGCGGGTCAAGCAGGCTTTTCTGGTCACGGATGAATTCGTCATCCTGCATCCGGCCGAAGGCCACGTAGAGAAAGGCCGGCTGGTAAACATGCTTGTCCGATGCACTCAGCATGTTTACGGTGACATCGCCGCGCCTCATCTCGGTTCTGAGACCACGCGCCAACAGGTTGGCGACGATGGTTCCTCCTGTTCCTCCGCCTAAGATCAAGATTCTTTTTCCCATGTTATGCACCTCTCGTTTGGTTGGTTTTCCACCCATGCTTTGGATGAAACATTGACCGGACAGAGCGCTGTTCCTGATTCAACTCGCTGCGGGCCTTCAAGCCTTATTTGGCTTTCTTGACTACGATGCTCCAGTAGCCTTCTTTCTGTTCAGTCCCGATGTATTCGTGTCCGACCTTGCCGATCCATTCCGGAATGTCCTTTGCAGACCCGTGGTCAGACGAAAGAATCTCGATGACCGATCCGACAGGTTCTGTCTTCATGCTGCCGATCAGTTCCATCAAGGGTCCAGGGCAAAAGGCGCCTCTTGCATCAACGGTCTTGGATACTTTGAGATCTAACATAATATTTTCCTCCCATTGTTAAGTGGATTACAAATTAAGCAGTTGACTGCCGTCCGCTTCGATCAAGAACTTGGTCATGCCTGCAACTTCGTCAAACAGATTGTCTTCCAAATCGTCTTTGGTCCATCCGAGGACTTCCAGTGCCATGGGGCAGGCGAACATCCTGACGCCGCCGAATTCTTTTCCCTGCCGGAAGAGATCGATATAAGGAGGAACCTTTTTCTCCCGAAGGATCTTGGAAAAACTCCCGCCGGAGAACCTTTCATCATCAGAAATTCCCTTCTTGAATTTTTTGACGGCTCCCATGGATACGAAGACGAGGACCTCGATTCCAGTCACGGCAGCCACAGAACTGATCATGCCTGCCAACTGAACCTTTTCATGATTATCTGAGGATAGAATGAGTGAAATCTTTTTTGTTTCCTGAGTCATAATCTGCTTCTCCTTTGCAAACCAGTGTTCTGTTCAGTTAAAAAGCAATAACCGTGCCAGCTTAATTAATCCATGGAGAATAAGTAATAATGCATTGAAAATGAAAGAGAAAATAGAACAACGATCATTTCTTAGGAATGAGAAGCAATGTTATAGAATGTGACAAAATGTCTCAACATATTCGGATTTGAAATTAAAATAAATTGAAATATCAATCAGTTACACTATAAATGGCAAAGATGTATTCGAAGTACATAAATAGCACATATTCTAATATTAAATTGTGGTGGAGGCTTGAACATGGATATGATAGGATATGCGGCAATGATCGCCTTCAATTTTTTGAATGACGGATGCCTATCTCATTAACAGGAAAACGTTGGCTGGTCCAGGAACGGGATGACCGGGTGGTGAGGGAACTCTCCGAGGCCCTCTCCATCGAACCGGCTGTCGCAGGAGTTTTGTTCCTCCGGGGGATCCGCATCAAAGAGCAGGGTGATATCTTTCTTGAACCCAGCCTCAAACACCTCAGCAACCCCACGAAAATTCCAGGCATCATTCCTGCGGCAGACCGGATCTGTGATGCCATCAGGAACAAAGAGAAGATTTGCATTTACGGGGATTATGATGTGGATGGTGTTACAGCCACATCCCTGATGTTTCTGCTGCTTGAGCGTTTTGGCGCTGATGTTTTTTATTTCATTCCGAACCGAATGGAACACGGCTATGGTCTTCACGCCGAGGCTATCCGGGAGATCAGAAAAGCGGGTACGGATCTTCTGGTCACGGTGGACAATGGCATCTCGGCAAATGATGAAGTTGCCCTTGCACGCGCTCTGGGCATGGAAGTCATCATCACGGACCACCATGAACCACCGGTTGAACTGCCCGAGACAAAGTACATCATAAATCCAAAAGTATCCGGACGATCAACCATTGATGACTCCTCATCACGTTTGTCTGACTCTTCTTCTAATCTGTCCAGTAGCCTGGAAGGAGACTTTACCATTCTTGCAGGTGTGGGACTGGCTTTTGCACTCATAGTTGCTGTCCGTGCGCGTCTTCGTCCTTCGGCAGGCTCCCCTTCGGCAGGCTCCCCTTCGGCAGGCTCCCCTTCGACAGGCTCCCCTTCGACAGGCTCCCCTTCGACAGGCTCCCCTTCGACAGGCTCAGGGTACCATGTTAGTGAGCGGGAACTTCCAAATCTCAGTGAATATCTGGATCTTGTGGCCATCGGAACCATCGGGGATGTGGCTCCCCTCACCGGTGAAAACCGGATTCTGGTCAGACACGGGCTTGAAAAGATTGCACGGAGCAAAAACAAGGGTATCCGTGCCTTGATGCGGGTCTCGGGATTGAACGGCTCCATGGTGACTCCGGGCCAGGTCGGGTTTGTCCTGGCCCCGAGGATCAACGCAGCAGGACGGATCGGGGATGCCGGGACCGCGCTCAGGCTCCTGGTCTCTTCTGATGAGAGGGAAGTGGAAGCGGCAGCCCTGATCCTGAATCAGGAGAACCAGAAGAGACAGGAGATTGAGAAAGAGATCTTAGGACAGGTATTGGAGAGGATAGAAAAGGAGGGGAGGGACGACAAGGTGATTGTGGCCCATGCCGAAGACTGGCATGCCGGGGTTATCGGCATTGTGGCTTCACGGATCGTTGAGCGATTTTACCGGCCAACGATCCTGATTACCATGAAGAACGGGATAGGCACGGGATCGGGGAGAAGCATTCCGGGGTTCTCCCTGTACGAGGCGCTCCATGCATGCCGGGAGGAACTTCTGGGATTCGGCGGCCACAGGCTCGCCGCGGGCCTGACCATCGATTGGGACCGGATTCAACGCTTCAGGGAGAGGATCAACCGGTATGCAGAAGACCATTTAAACGCAGAGGATCTGATCCCTACGATCAAGGTGGATGGAATCATAGACACCCATCACATCTCCGACGGTCTGCTCCAGGATCTGGAGAAGCTAAAACCTTTTGGCATGGGGAATCCAGAACCGATCTTTGTTTCACGGAACGTGCGGATCAGAAACCTCCGGTTGGTGGGGGAGGAGCACCTGCGATTCCAGATCCAGTCTCGGCAGGGGCCCATGACCGTCATCGGATTCAGGATGAAGGAACTTTTGAATTCTCTGAGTGAAGACACTCCCTTGGATCTGCTCTATCACCTCCGGTACAATGAATACAATGGGACCCGCTCCATCCAGGCCGTGCTGGTGGACCTGATGCCGTCACAGAACTCGTGACCGGCTTCCTAATTGTGGGGAGACCATACATGATTAAACGATGCCATTGATTCCGATTCCTCTTATTGGAAGAAAAACCTCATGAAGAAGGGATTCAGAAAATCTCTTCTTGCGCCACGATGACTGATCGCAATGACTTTCATTCCGGTTGGGTAAGTCAACTGAATTCTCGCGGGGTCGATTGCCTACCAGTAGCGAATCCTTCCTGTGTCCACATGGACGAAGTCGGAGCTTGGATAAAATCCCACGCCGCCGCGCCCGAGATCCATCGCTGCCCGTTTTAAAACCGAAAGGTTGCGGTCCGGCAGCCTGATATCAGCGGCCTTGCCGTAGAGATGCATGCTGTTTCTTGCCACGCCATGCCCCTGACTGTACAAAAGCTCGTTGGTTCTGGCCGAACGAAAACCGGATATGATGTGGAAGGGCTCCCGGGTTTTAACTTTAGCCCTGAGGGCAAAAAGCAGGTCCAGTAATTCCGGGTCAATGGGGCTGATCTCTCCGGTATAGTGGTCGCGGAGGATGTAATTGATCTGATCCAAGGCATCCGGAATATATTTCCCGTGGCTCCAGTAGACGGTTTCCAGGCTCTCCTCCGTGTGGGTGTTATAGAAGGAGATGGATTTCTTCTGAAAGAAAAAGTTTTTCAGCGCGGATTGGGCGGGCGTGGGAACGAGACATGCGGATACAGTCAGCAGTCCCATGGTAAGAAATCCTCTGCGGCTGATGTCATCACCCGATCCGTTCGATATTTTATGAAATATATGCATGGCCGTTTTTTTTGTGTTTTTTGTGTGTGAGACGTTTTGATTTTATTATAAATAAATTAAAAAGAAATGTACACAAAAAAATTAAGGCTGTAACATACAGATCTATACGAGGTTTTGGACATTTGAATTTTGAGTTTAGGATTTGTTTAGGATTTAGATATTAGGATTTCGTATTTTCTGCGAGATCCTGGTCAAGCCCCTTTCAGGGGTAACGCAAAGCCAC
This sequence comes from bacterium, assembly GCA_919901565.1. Lineage (GTDB taxonomy): Bacteria > CG2-30-53-67 > CG2-30-53-67 > CG2-30-53-67 > CG2-30-53-67 > CG2-30-53-67. The sequence continues at coordinate 22,279 of CAKKPE010000062.1, read as the reverse complement.
GTTCTCTGGCGCAGGTCTACGACCCATTGGGCGGTCTCTTTCGCAGGGTCTTGTCAAGTTTGATATCTCTTTTATACACATCATCCCGGAATTGAAGTGTGCCCGCTTCATCCACCCATGCGGTAAGATAGAGGACATAGACGGTCTCGGTCCGGGCGAGCCGTACGGCTTTATTCCTGCCGTCATCTATTGCGGCCTGGATTTTATCTGCGGTCCACGATGGGTCGCTCTTCAACAGGTATTCCGCCAACTCCATGGGTTTTTCGATCCGTATGCAGCCGTGGCTGAAGGTCCGGACATTTTTTGCGAAAAGTCCTTTGACCGGCGTGTCATGGAGATAGACATTGAATCTGTTCGGGAACATGAACTTGATGCGGCCGAGGGGATTCTGGGGCCCCGGGTCCTGCCTTAACCTGTAATGAAAGTTGCTGTCCGAGGCCTGGGACCAGTCCATGGCCTTGGGATCTATGACTTCTGTGCGGCCTTGCCCTACCCATACAGCCTTCAGATTGATCTTGGAGAGGTAATCGGGATCCTTTTCCATCTTGGGCAGGATATCTCTGATCAGGATATTCTTCGGCACATTCCAGTAGGGGTTGAACTCCAGGTAGGTCATGTCGGAGCGGAACACCGGGGTGTGCCAGAAGTCCTTGCCCACCACGACCTTCATGGAGAGCACGGTCTGGCTGTTTTCCAACACGTCCAGTTCAAAGTTGGCGATGTTGACGATGATGTATCTCTGCCCGAGATCCCTGGGTATCCAGCGCAGGCGCTCCATGTTGATTTCGATCTGGCGGATTCGTGCCTCCACCGGGACGTTCAGTGCATTGAGCGTTGCCTGGCCCACAACCCCGTCGGTATCAAGCCCGTGCTGTTTCTGAAAACTGATAACGGCCTGCTCAAGGCGATCATCGAAAAGTTCATCTGCGTTTTTTCCGCCAGGTTCCAGGTCACCGGAAGCAATCAGCCGGTTGCTCAGTTCAATGACCCGTTTGTCAGTGAGGCCTTTTTTCATGGAGGGTCCCTTGGAGACGTCCGGCCATCCGCCGGCCTCGGCCTTTTTCCTGTAATGAGCCAGAGATTGCCTGAGCCTGGAGTAGCCGTACTGAGAGGGGAGAAGGTTGATCAGGGTTTCTTCGATGAGGTTTTCTTTCAGGGCCGTCTCCAGGATGGAGACCACGTCCACGGACCCGCGGTCGGCATGCCACTCTACATCAAGCGTAACCGGGTTGACACATCCGGCAGAGAGATGACAGCTCAGCAGGAGAAAGGCGTCGGTGAGGAGCAGGTCAAGGTCGCTCAGAGTTTCCGGATCGGGCAGACTTTTACCTGCCGGGCTGCGGCGTATCTCCGATAAGAGCGTTTTTATCTTCATGAGGTGGTAGTAGTCCGGCGTCAGCCCTTCATCCCGGGCATCTTCAATGGCCCTGATCATGGCACCGGCCTGCAAAGAGGCGCCGGTCGCCCGGGTCCATGCGGGACTGAACTCTCTTCCCCTGTAGAAACGGGCAAGCATCATGATATTGTGGATACGTTCTTCTCCAATGATTATATTCGGGGGAGAACCGTCTTCGGTGATGCGTGTTTTTATGTATTCAGCGATATCCGCTTGCACGGGTCGGCCGGGAACCGTCTCCCGGGAAGAGACAGATATGGGGATGATGAGCAGAAACAACAGGGTTGTGCATGTCAGGATTCTATACATTTATCTTTCATCCTGCAGGGTGATTTTATAATTCACTTTATCTCATCAAGATCATTGAAGCCGATGGTGTTGTGCCCGGGCAGAAATGGTGTTGTCATTATATGTGTTTTATTGCAGATCTTCAATAAAATATATATTCCGCATCTTGAGAATGCCTCAAAGGTTTTGGCACTAAAGAGCCGCCTCCGACCATGATAGATGAAGAGGCCAGTTCTTATCCACCGATATTCAACTATCAAGATATTCCAATTCACTGATATTTACAAAAAAACATCAACAATATTTTGAATAATCTCTAAAGTCATTTTTCATACTGCCGATAAAAGGCAGTGATATGGAAAAAATAACGATATATCTATTATCCGTTTTTATCTTTTTTCAACCAGTCCGTGCCTTTGCCGGGGGTTTTATGCTGAACATCGAGCAGGGGCGCATGGATGCCATGGTTCAAGGGGTGCCTATGCAGCAGGTGATGGAGGCCGTGGCAGGGAAAACGGGTATACATATCTTCATTGATCCTTCGCTATCTGCCGTTCCCGTATCGGTTGGATTCCATGGGTTAAGTTTTGAAGAGGGCTTGAAAAAAATCCTTGGAGCGCAGAGCTACATGATGATTTTTTCATCAGGAATCGACGAGACTGGAAATCATCCGGTGAAGGCGATCAAGGTTTGCCCAAAAGGTAAAGAGGATAACGCACGGTATGTCTCATTGAATGCCAACGGTCTTGCCGGGTTAACATCTGTAGGTGCAACTGTTTTGACCCCTCAAGAGGTGGATGACATTCTGGAAATGGACGAACAGGTGAACCTGTCCCGTGTGTCACAGGAAAATGCCGGAAGAAAGAATGGAAAGGACATGGGTAATACCCCTGGAAACAGGTCGCTTGTCGATGAGGCCTTGCAGCGGGCAAAAAAAATGCAGAAATACGAGGAACTCAAGGCCAAGACCATGAATCAGAACATGAATAATTATGAAGCCAGGACGGCATTACAACTCCAGCAGAAAAAAGCCGCCATGGATAAGATCGCTTTTGAACACAAAAGGTATGAAGCGGCAAAGACAAGCTTGTCAAGAAATTTTGGCCATTAAACCATTAACAAGGAGGAAGAGAGATGATGGCAAAAATAATTTCAGTCAAAGGTTGGTTCACGATGTTCAGTTTTTTCCTGTTCGTTACTTTAATTCATCCGGCTTATGCCGCGCTTAACAGCGTGAGCATTGATACGGGGACGCCCGGGAGTCTGACCAACGTCACCATTTCGCCGGATAATGATGGGACCGATGACCGGGCCTACGTCCATTTTTCATCGGATGTGTCCGGGTCTTTCAAGGTGATTGTGGACACGAACGGTACAGCGGGATTCCAGACACCTGATTGGGCCGATCCGAACTCTTGGCAGACATCGGATACGACCATGGAGGGCTGGGCCGGCGCCGGAGGATCCAATCAGTTCATGTTCGAGGGAAGGGACAACACATGGCGTGTCCTTGCCAATGGGGTTTATTCCATAAGGATTATCGTCGATGAAGACGGTGACTGGATCAATACGACATTGGACGAGTCCGTAGATGATACATTGACGGCTACGGTTCAGACAGCCTCTCTTTCAGGGACCGTAACCTCTAACGGGAACCCGCTGTCCGGGGTACAAGTGAATGCCGGGTCCCAGTACGGCTGGGGAAATGCTGAGACCGACGCCGGTGGAAACTACACCATATCGGGTCTCGGGGCGGGAAGCTACAATGTTAATGCACAGAAGAACGGGTATGTCTCTGCTAATTATTCCGGCGGAAATGTCACCGTGACGGCGGGACAGAATACATCCGGGATCAACATGACGATGTCTCCTTCAATCCAGATTACAGGAAGCATTTCAATACCTTCTGCGTTCACGAGCTCGATGAATATGTGGGGAGGCATGGAGGACCAGCTCTGGATCAATATCAATGGATGGACGGATGACGGTTCGGGCTGGGCTTGGGGCAATGCCCATATCCATGCTACGGACGGCTGGATCTGCATGAACAACCCTCAGCCAGGGGATGATATGGATTTTGACGGGAACGCTGATGTGGATGAATGCAGCAACGCCACATCCACAACCTTTGCTCTTGATGTCAACCCCCCGGCTTCAGGCCAGACCAAGACGTACCATATCCGGGCCGAGGCCAATGGTTACGCCAGTGCGGAATATACCGTGACCGTGGACGCCAACGGCGGTGCGCAGAATATCACCATGACCAAGGCAAGCAGTATTTTCGGGACAGTGGTCCTGCCATCAGCGAATGCCGGGTCAACACCTATCTGGGTTAATGTCAATGCAAAGACTTCAAGCGGTACCATGGCCTGGGGCGGCGGTTCCGTGGAGGTCGGCCAGACTCAGGGAACTTTTCAGATAAATTCGGCACTCGAAGGGACCTATACCGTGGAAGTTCAGGTCATGGGTTATAAGACCAGTACGGTTTCCGGTGTTGTGGTTACCGCAGGCCAGGATGCGGATCTTGGGAGCATCAATATCTCCCAGGGCGGGACCATCAGCGGGACCATTACCATTAGCGGAGATACCACCAGCTATCAGATGTATATGGGAGATGACGGGAGCCAGCCCATATGGCTGTGGATCGACGCATGGTCTCCTGACAGCAACGGATGGAGCGGGACACAGGTACAAATCCCGCGCGGGGTCAACCAGAGTGTCTCCTATACCGTCGGTGGTCTTGGCGCGGGCACTTATGAAATCCACTCATGGATGGGAGAAGGGTATGAGCAGACCCCCATCCCGCTCACGGCAACGCTTGTCGGAGATACCAGTAATGTAACCGGCGTGGATATGTCTTTTGCTCCATATTCCGGCCAGGTTACCGGAACCGTTTCAGGAACGGGCCTGGACATGTCCAAAGTCGTTGTAAGAGCCATGAAGGCCGGATGGGGATGGCAGTCCCCGGTAACAGCCCAGCCTTCCGGAGACGGATCTTATACGTTGACGGATCTCGGGACTTCGGAATATATCCTTGAAGTCAATGAGTACAGCAATTCAGCAGATATGATGAACGGTGCTCCGCCGCAGCCTACCGGAAACTTCGGGACCGAAATAATCAGGGTCCCGGTGACCAATGGCGAGACCACATCAGGTCAGAACGTTACATTAAGCACCGGCGGTGTCATAACGGGTACCGTTTCCTTGGAGCCGGGCTACAGCGGCACTGTTAATTTCAACACGGATCTGGTCGGCAAGATGGTTACGGCCATACCCATGAAGACGGCCATGATGGGTGGTTCCACCATGTTCATGGGACCGATCATGCCTGACGGGACCTACGCCATCTCCGGTTTGGGGTCAGGGGCGTACAGTGTCTCACCTCCCACGGAACTGACCGTGCAGATTTTCGACCCCAGTGCCCAGATGATGCAGGCTGCTTTTGAACCCGACATCGCGGCCGACGGCCAGATGGTTACGGTCTCGGCCGGGCAGACCAAGTCAGGGGTCGATTTCGTCCTCTCTGACGGGTATTCGGTGAGCGGGACACTGACCCTTCCTGAGGTTCAGACAGGAAACGATTGGGATTATGTTTGTGAACTGGAACTCCGGCATCCCAGAAAGGCCGGGATGGGACGGCACATGCCGGTCTTTGTCAAGGATTTCAACGGGACCAAAACTTATTCCTTTACCCTGGAACATGTCATGGACGGGGACTATGTGATCCAGGCCTGGACGAACAACTACACCGTCGCCTACCAGAACATTTCCGTGAACGGCAGTGATGTGGCCGGTGCAAACCTGGAATTGAAGAAAGGCGCAAACATTACCGGAACACTTATCAATGCCGGCAACGGCCAAGCCGTGACACCCAGTGACGGCATCATGGTCCGCTGTGAAGCCTATCCGTGGGTTGAGGGGAGCTGGAGAGAAACCAGACAGGACCCATGGTCCACAAGCCGGTTCGAGGATCAGGGCGGAGTCTATACCGGGGCGTTCACCCTGGCCAACCTTCCTGCCGGTACCTACGTAGTGACCGTGCAAGCTGAAAACGGCATGAAACAGAACGGCGCCAAGAACTACATCGGTATCCGCAAGGCCGGTGTGGTGGTCCCTGAAACCTCTGGGGCGAGCGTGGACATCGGAACCATGGAACTCCGTGAAGGCGTTTCCATCAGCGGTACGGTAACGTCTGCCTCGACGGGAGCTCTCTTGGGGAACATCGATGTTGAGGCCAGGCCTGTGGATTCGAAGGACGGGGCCACGTCGGCGTTTGCCACTACGGACTCAAAAGGCATATACACGATTTATGGTGTGGATCCCAACGTCAAATACTACACCGTGGTTGCCGGCTCAAGACCGGATTTCATGCAGTTCATCCCTGTGACCTGGGGTGAGGTGAAAAAGAACGTGGAAGTGACATCCTCAGGACTGACCGGTTTGGACTTTGCGCTTCCGGCAGCCAACGCGACGCTCTCCGGGACCATCCATAAGACCGGAAGTTCGCCGTGGACGCTCCCCTTCATGGATGATGCAGACATGCCGGCGCCCTTTGTCCTGCTCCAGAAGCAGGGTGAGGTCTATTCGGATCCCATGGCTGGTATCGAGACCATAGGGGAACCGAGTGACAGTGACACGTCAGCCTTCAGTGTCAGCGGGATCGTTCCGGGTACGTACAACCTCAAGATCTTCAGCAGGGGATATACCACGAAGATCGTCAAAGGCATCGTGATTGCAGAAGGGAGCAACGTCATCTCCACACCTCTGGAGATGGTCGAAGGCGGTACGGTTTCGGGTACAGTGGTCATGGACGACGGGACCTATCCCACGACCTCCGAGGTTTCAGAAGTTGTTGCGGTCTCTGCGGATCTGGAAGTGCTGATATTCGGGACCCTGACGTCCAATGAGGCTTCACGCGAGGTTTCGGCTTATTCCGTCAGCGGCCTCGAGGCGGGGAAATCCTATATGCTGGTCTTTGTCAATGACGGCGACAAGGGTGCCGGTGATATCCATGTGATGCCTGATCCTGTCCAGGCTGGCGATACGTACAATGCCGTGATCGGAGACAACGCGCCGATTATCACGGCCCGTGCAATTAAGAACGACGATGGGACTTTCTCCATCGGTATTTTCAGCACGAGTATTTTAAATGATGCGTCCGCATCCAATATCCTTTCTCTCAGTCAGGGAGGAGGATCTCTGTCGTCAACATTGAGTGCAGATAAAACGCAGATCAGTGCCACGTATACGCCGGACGCGGGCGATACCATCTTTATCTTGTCGTTTACGGCGCATTACGGAACGAACAACACCGAGGTCAGCACGTCATTATCCTATGACGTGAATGCCACGGCATGGAACCAGGGTACGGTAAATACCCTGCTCGGCGGCAGTGTCAGTATGGGACAGGGAGACAAGTCCCAGGTATTCCTTGAGGCAGGTGACATTAGCGACGCCAGCGGTAGCGGTGTATCGACTGTGACCATGCAGAAGGACGATTCCACAGTCAGCGGGAATAGCGTATATGCCAGTTCCGTATCAGCAAGGTCAATCCTTTCTGAGACTACGGACCCGCTCCCTTCCAATGCCACGGCAGAGAGCGCCCTGTACGATATCTCGCTTCCTGCAGGGGATTCGATCACAACCGGCGCCGCTGTGACGGTATCACTCCAGTACAATGATTCGGTCACTGATACCACAGACCTGCATATCTACCATTTTACCGGCGGAGAGTGGGTTGCCGAGGATACAAACCGGACCATAGATGACGTGAACAAGACGATCACCGCAGACGTGACCAGCCTCTCACCGTTCCAGGTGGTCACTGCATCTTCTGTGGATACTCCGGCTGATACCCCAGCGGACACTCCGGTATCTACACCGGTAACCAGTGGTGGTGGAAGCAGTGGAGGAGGAGGATGCAGTCTTGCATCGAATCCAATCTCACTGTCGAACGGCATGGGTGAGATGGCGTTGATGCTCCTGCCGGTGTTTGTCATTGCCATGATGAAATTAAGGAGGCGTTCTCAGGACCGGAACTGAACCGGACTGTAAAAGCAGCATGAGAAAGGGGCAGGACTTAGATCCTGCCCCTTTTTTATTTGGGTGATACCCTCATGGATTGCATCCGAGTGCCATAAAGGAACGAAAGGTCACACTATGCTCTATTGTTCATCCCTCTTTCGTGTTTAAGTTGAACCACGCGTAAAATTGGAAATCAAAGTACTTCTTATACCCCTCAAGAATCAAAAATCAAAGATAAAAAATCAAAATGACAAATCAAAATATAAAAATTGTTAAGCTTCTTTTGGGAAGCCTGCGTTGGATTCAAAACATGAGATCCCAAACGGGCAACACGTCGAAGTACCCGATGACGAATGAATCGAGAGGTCTTCGCCTTTTATCGCGCGTCAATAAACACGAGTCTCTAAAGACCCAATTTCAGAACCCGTCTTGAATATTTATTTGATTTTTAATCTGTGATTTTGATTTTTGATTCTTTATCTTTGATTTCCATGGCCGGTCAATTTTCTTACGAAAGAACCTTATTTATTGGCAGCTGACGATAGGAGGCGATATAACCTTATTTTCTACTTTCACCGCCCTGGACCAGAGTCCCCACGGAAAGGGTCGCTTCGAGTGCATTCTGGTCTTTACCTGTGGTCATCTTCAGGTTCTTGATATACAGTAAGTCTTCCGAACTCTCGATTTGATAGAGGAACCGGGTCAGCTCCTCAAGGTTGATATTGTTGAGTTTGATCTCAGCCAGAGATTCCAGGAATTGTCCGACAGGGGTTTCACGCTGTGGTCTTATGTAAAGGATTTTGTCCTTAACCTCGGCTTTTGTAGCAAGCTGTTCCAGGTAAGAGAAGACGGAGAATCCCTGCCCGCGCTGTTCAATGATTTTTTTAATCCGTTCCATGCCTCCACGGTCCTGCACAACTGAGGATTGGAGACGGTTCATTTCGGAGAGTTCGGCTTTCTTTTTCTGGATCTTGATATTGATGAGTTCATTTTTCTGGAACATGGGACTGATAACCAGGGTGTAAAGCGCCAGGACGGAAAGAAAGATGCACCCCAGCAGGAGAACCCGCTGCTCACGAGTGCTCAATCCCTGATAGTAAAGGAGAAAGCGCTGGATCGGAGGCTGTTTCCGGACCCGGTCCAGTATCCGGCCGTATATGGATATTTTTTCACGGACCTCAGGGCCTTGAAGTGCGGACGGCCCTGCATCAGGGGGGATGGGTTCCTGCATGGAGTCTGACCCGTCAGGAGACGTTTCCTCCGGATTGCCGGGCATTGCTTCGATTGAATGGGGCGCCTTGGCTGCTTGATCAGGAATCCGTTCACGGGATGTGACCTGTTCCGAGACGTCCCCGGATTCATCGGTGACTTTAAAGATATGTTTTTCCTCAGGGGCCGGATCCTTTTGCGGGGCTGTCTCTGAAAGGTCCAGGGTTTCCTGTTCGTCAACTCTGGGGGCGCCTTCCAGGAGGGCTTCCCACCCTTTGGGATCCAAATTCTGTTTTGCTTTTTTCCGCAGAGCGTCTTCTTTATCAGTCATGAAACAGTACCTCGATGGCAAGGTGTCGATAGTTCAGTGCCCCTGGGGAGTTGGCCGCATATTTGATAACCGGTTCCCGGTATAGTTCCGCTTCGCTCAAAGTGATGTTTTTCGGGATCAGTGTGGCAAAGAGTTTGTCTCCGAAAGTCTGTTTGATCTCATTGTACAGGATCCTGTGTAAAGAGGTCCTCTTTTCAAACATGGTGATCAGAACACCCATGATATTAATCTTATGTCCAAGCTGTTGATCAATGGTCTTGATCATCTTGTTCAGCATGTCGAATCCTTTGACTGCGTAATATTTGGCCTCCGTCGGGATAATGATGTCGCTCGACGCCAAAAGCGAATTTAAACTCAGGACCCCGAGAGACGGGGGGCAGTCGATCAGGACAAAGTCGTAATTCCCGTTGATCTCCTTGAGAGCGTTTCTCAGTATATAAGGCCGGGAAGCGTTGCCGGCCAACAGGACTTCACAGCCGGCAAGATCCATGTGAGCCGGCAGCAGGTCCAGATTGTCTATCATGGTCCGGCACAGGACATCGCTGACCCTGGTCTTTTCATCCATAAAGAGGTCATAGACCGTCTTGTCCAGATCCTCGGGATCGACATTCAGCCCGATGCTTGCATTGGCCTGGGAGTCCATGTCGATCAGCAGTACACGCTGCCCCAATTCCGCCAGGCACGCAGAGAGATTGATGGCCGTAGTGGTTTTGCCGATCCCTCCCTTCTGGTTGATAATGGAAATAGATCTCATTTTCTCTTGCCGCCAAATGGTTTCTCCCGGTTATCATTCATGCTGAAATGAGAAATTCCCGCCGCTTCTTTGCGCGCCACGTCATCAATGAGTCTGGAACAGTCTGCATGAGGCTTGAAAATCATGCTCCTTTGAATACGATCTTTATCTGGAAGTTTACACGGCTTTTGTCATTTTCAACCTTTGCATTGCTCACATTGACCTGTTCGAAGATCGGCGACTTTTTCAGCTCCTGTTCGATCCGGTTTACCGTATTGAAGGAATCGGTCCATCCGACGAAGCGGACAGACTTCTCATCAATGGTCAAATCCGAGATCGCGAGATCCATGTCGGAGGGGATCAGGGTACTTATTTCGTTGAGGACATCCAGGGCTGAAGGCTTTTCCCCAAAAACACTCCTGAAAATATCATTCTGCTTCTCGACTTCCTTGATATGGAGCTTCATCTGTTCCAGTTCGTCCACAACGTTTTTTACATCGGGGAATGTTCCCTGCAGGATATTGAGCATTTCCTTTTTTATTTGGGTGTAATAGTATTCCTTGGTTTGAATCCCGATGAGATAGTCTGTGATGAAAAGGAACATCACAAAGCTTAACATGGCTATTGCGTAGCGGAGTTCTTTTTTAGACTCTATGATCCTGGAGATCAGAGAAAATTTCTTTCTTCTGAAGGAACAGGAGAGGGCATCCTTCCCGCCTTCCATAAAAGCCATTCCCAAAGGTGCGTAGATTCCGCTCAGGTGATCTCTTCTGCCGATGTCATGCGGCAAGGCTGCCAGGGGATCCGGGATCTCCGTCCTTATGGACAGATCCTTTTCAAGGAGGGAGGGGAGCAGATGAATGCCTGGCCGGTCTCCTGTCACATAAACCACTGCCGGAGCCTTGCCCTTGGATCTAAGGAGATAAGTTTGAAGACTCTTTCTGGCCTGTTGAGCGATGGGTAATGGCTCGTCCTTCAGGATATTGATGAGTTCGGTGGTTTCAAGCGGGTTGACCTCCCGGAGCCTTTCGGACAGGGTCAAGGGATCAATCCCCGTTTTCTCCTGTAACCTGGTGAATAAAGCATCAAGTCCCCATTTGAGCCTTTGAATGTGCCCCAGAATACCGGACTCATAGACGGAAAGAATGCTGTAATTTGAGGAGACGTGAAGGTGCATGCAGGATCGTCCCTCTTGAATCATGTGCGTCTGAAAGAGTGTATTGGATGAGGCCAGTGAAGAGACTGTGATCATGTTCAGTGGGATTGCGGCCTCTTCGAAGAGTCTGCTGCGGAGATCCAGTATGCTTCGGGGGAGGGCATAGACCAGAAGGTCGCTTTTACCTTTTCCCTGATTGAGAATCCGGTAACAGACTTCAAGTTCCTGGATCGGGAATGGAACCAGTGGTTCAAGCTCGTAAAGAATGACCTTATTGATTCTGGACCGATCCCTGAAGGGAACCGTGACCTGCCTGGTGATCAGCATATCCCCAGGCACGGACGTGACCACGCTTTCTCTCTGGATCTGATGTTCCGAGAAGAAAAGCGAGAGCGCATCCGGTGTGAGAAAGTCACCGTCCATGACCTCCTCGATGAAACGGAGGACCCGGACCGACTTTCGTTGAACCGATATTTCTACAGCCTGGATGCCGTATTTATTGATTTCAATGCCTGTGATGATCCTTGCCATAATCACCTTTTAATTCGCTTTTTCTTACCCTTCCCGCCAATAAACGATGCTAACATTTTTATTCTTTCTTTGCAAGACCGCATGAACGAATTTCGTAACCTTATGGACCCGGACCGTGACGTAAGCGGAAAAAAAGGCCGATTTCACGTCCCAAAGCTCCTGCGGCACGCTGGATGCCCCGGGGAACTGATCCCCGAGGTACTTTACAAATTCCTCCTTTGTTTTAAAAGGCGCCGCTCCACGGTCTGCGGCAATAGTCACTCCGTCGATTCCTTGCCCCAGGGCGCTCAGGACTTCGGACGGGGCCGTATTGACATTGATTTTCCCGCCGCTGTAAACCGTGAAGATATCGTTGAGGCCCAAGGGATAATCGTCATTTTTCCCGTAATATATCTTATTGTCTATGCCTTTTACCATCAATAGTTCGCTTAGGTCCAACATCGGTCCGTTACGGGGGTCGTAGGGAGGGTCCAGGGACTGGTAATGATCCGATTCGGCGCCATATCTGAAGACATCCTGATTGGTATCTATCCAGTCCTGAATTGAATCCAACACCTCATCTGCAAGGTTGAGCTGTTCCTTCAGCAGTTGGAGGAATGGCGGGAGATTTGTTATAGGGGTGTTCTTGAACAGGTTTTTTGTGTCGTTGACCCAGACCTTTCCGTCTTCATCCCGGATCTTGAGCTCCACAAAGGATTCACCCACCTCCATGCCGGGGTTGTCCAGGGACCATGCGTTCTCGCATGCGGGGTCGCCGGTATCACAAATCGCATCGTAATCAGGGCTATCTTCTTCATCTTTTTGTATCCAGTATATGGCCGCCTCTACGGCCCCCCTGGCCAGGAAGTATGCCCTGGTATCATCCAGGAAGTTTTCGGCAAGGTGGAGGTTGACGCGGGTCGTGTAATTCAAATCCAGAATGATGACCGAAAGCGCTCCGATTACAAGGAGCACCAGGACCAGGGCAATGCCGTCCTCTCTCTGGACTTGATATTCAGCATGCTTCATAGGGTTTACCGCATCAGCACAGGCTGAATGGTTTTATGAAACTTCGTCTCATGCTCATGGTCATCCACCACCGAGAGTTCAATCCGGATTTCGTCTGGCAGCTGCGGCTGCTGTTGCTGCTGCTGTTGCTGCGGCTGCGGCGATGCCTGGGACTGGGGTTGAGACTGAGCCTGCCATTCATCAAGCCATTCCTTGGTGTCCTTCTTGTAATACTTGATATCCAGACTTTTGACCTGTTCGGTGAGCAGCATGAGCGTACCTCCATCCTTGATGTCCGAGTCCACGCTGGAATCCACGCTCCTGATCAGGCGTTTCTTCCCGCTGATTGGGTCCACGTCAAAAAAATAGCCGATCTCTGCGATTTCACCTTCCCGGGCTTCAGGGCTTGTCCGCTGATAAGACGTGCTGATAAAATAGATCTCATCCACGGCGTCTCCATCGGTTTCCTTGTTGACTCCGGACAGGCCCAGGCCGCTGGAAGAGTCGTAGTAAAGGGCCCTGAGTTCCAGGGAAATCATGCCCAGAAATGAACGGGCCGTCTGGTAGGCATCCTCGTTGGATTCGATAAGAGAAGCGGTTTTTGACGACCCGAAAAAGGTGGAATAAACCACGCCGAGAATGATGGAGAAGATAAACATGGCGACGAGGATCTCCAGAAGAGTCAGGCCTTGCTGGGAAAGACGGGTTCTCATGGTCCTCCCGCAGCCACGAAGCTGCTCAGCGTCACCGAACTTTCCTCTTTGTTTTCCGGGTCCCAATAGACTGTGAGGTCAATCCGGTAGAGAGTGGCGGCAGGTGTGGTGGCAAGGGAATATTCCCAATGGAAATCCTCATCGTCGTCTTCGAAGTCTCCTTCGTCATTGTAGAGAGAAGGTGAAGGGGTTGCGCTGATCTCAGCCATCTTTTCATTCAGTTTCTCTTCAGCAAGGAGCGCTGCCACGGTGATCCGGTTTGAGATCTGCTGCAGCCGGATGGTTTTAAACTCCAGTCCGACCAGTGTAACCATGGAAATTCCGATGATCGCCACGGCGAAGAGCACCTCTAACAGGGTAAACCCCTGAACGGATGTTTTATGGTCTGTTATTTGCCTCAACCTTGTATTCCTCGATATATCCCTCTTCGATTGTGGTGTTTCCGGTCAGGGGGTTGATAAAGAGGGTGTATTTCTCATCCCCCTTCTGGAGATGGATGATGTTGCCGGCAATCATGCCGTTTGTGCTGATCCGGAGATAGGCCACACCGTCCAGTTCCTTCTGTCCGGTCTCTGTAATCACATCCTCTATCCGGATCCCCTTTGGAAATTTATAGGTTTGAATCAGGATCGAGTTGTCTTTTTCATAGTGGATTATGGACTGGCCGTCTCCATCCTCGCTTATTTCCCGCTCGATCCGGATCTCTCCTTTGGGTATATCGCAGGCAATCCGGCGCGGAATGCGCTCCATGGTGGCGTTGCTCCTGGCCACATTCAGGATGGCCCGGATCTGCCGGATGGAATGCTTAAGATCGCTGGAATAAATGGCGTTCCCGATTTTCGGGAGCACCAACCCTATAATGACCGAAAGGATCAGCAGGACAACGGTCAGTTCGATGAGGGTGAACCCGCTGTCAGGATTCCGGTTCCATAGCCGGCCGGATCGGACCTTATTCGATGTTCCAGCTCTCGATATCCGCATATTTCCCTTCGCCCCCTTCCTCGCCGTCGGCTCCATAGGACTTGATGTCATATTCTTTGTTGTGTACGCCTGGAGAGATGTAGACATAGGGGTTGTGCCAGGGGTCGGGTGGTACCTTGTTCTTATCCAGATACCCACCCTCGTGCCAGTTCTTGGGGACGGGTTCTATGGTCGGTTTCTCTACAAGGGCCTGAAGACCCTGTTCCGTTGTGGGGAATGTCCCGTTGTCTCTCTCGTACAGTGCCAGGGCGCTGTCGATGTTTCGCATCTGTGCAGTCGCTGCTGTACGGCGGGCTTCATCGGTCCGGCCGAAGAGTTTCGGCCCGATGATGGAGACCAGGAGTGAGATAATGACCAGAACCACAAGCAGTTCGATCAGGGTGAATCCTTTTTTATTGACCATACATAATCTCCTTGCCTAATGGATCAATTGGTTGATCTCGAAAATAGGCAGCAGGATAGAGATCACGATAAACCCTACGACCAGTGCCAGCCCCACGATCATGAGCGGTTCCAGCAATGAGGTCAGGGTGTTGATGGTCGTGTCGATCTCGTTGTCCGTAATATCCGCTACCTTGTTCAGCATCTGCTCGAGGGTGCCGCTTTTTTCCCCGACATGGATCATATGGATCAGGATGGGCGGGAACACGCCGCTCCGTCTCAACGGCTCGTGGATCGTAGAGCCTTCTCCAATATGTGTACGGGCTTCCTCGATGGTCATTTCCAGGATCTTGTTGCCGACCACATTTTTCACGATATCCAGGGAGCTCAAGAGCGGGACACCGTTTTCCAGAAGGGTCCCGAGTGTTCTGGAGAACCTGGAAATGGCGATCTTGCGGTAAATGGATCCGAAGATGGGCATCTTCAGCTTGAAGCGGTCAAAATGAATCCTCCCTTCCTGGGTCTTGATATAGGCCTTGATTCCCGTAAAAGCTGCCACAAGAAGCAGGAGAAACAGCCACCAGTATGAGCGGATGAAGCTGCTGATAGCGATCAAAACGGCGGTTGGAAGAGGGAGCGTCTGCTTCATGTCGGCGAAGATCTTGGTCACCGAGGGTACCACGTAGGTCATCAGAAAGAGAAGGATGAGGAACGCGATTGAGACAATAACCGCAGGATAGATCAATGCGGACTGGACCTTGCGTTTTGTCATGACCTGCTGTTCAAGGAAATCAGCCAGACGAAGAAGGACGATTTCCAAAGATCCGCTGCTTTCTCCGGATCGGATCATATTGATCATGAGTGTTGAAAAAGCCCGGGTGTGGGGGGAAAGGCTGTCGGCAAAACTTCTTCCTTCGCGCACGGATTCACGGACCTGGGAAAGCATTTTTTCAAGCCCCTTGTTGTCCATCTGGTCGATGATGGCTGAAAGGGCCTCCACGAGAGGGATACCGGCATTCAGAAGGGTGGATAATTGCCGGATGACGATGGAAACCTCTATGGGGCTGATGCGGGTAAAAAGGGTAATGCTGGAGGATCGGTCTTTCACATGGACAGAGGATGACTCGCTCAGTTCGGTGATGTAGACCTCTTGTTCGCGCAACTTCCCTCTGGCCTCCTGGGACGAGTCTGCATCCACGATCCCGGTAATGGCCTTGCCTTTCCTGTCAAGGGCCTTGTATTCGTAAACTGGCATATTTTATTCTTGACGGCTTCGTAAAAAATCCGTCTGCTACGTTACGCTTCATCCTTCGTCATTGCAGCGTACATATCAGTACGCCTCATTCCTCAGGATTCGCGCGCCTTGCATCCGGAGCTTTTTACTGTGCCGTCTCTTTATGAACTTTCAAGAGTTTATTATTCCTGCGTCACGCGCAGGACCTCTTCTATGGTGGTGATGCCCTTTAGAACTTTACTGGCACCGTCCTGACGGAGTGTTCTCATTCCATCCTGAACTGAAGCTTCCCTGATCATATTGGAATCGACGTTCTGGAGAATCAGTTTGGTGATTTTTTCCGAGGTTAAAAGCATCTCATAAATTCCAGACCGGCCGTAATAGCCGGTTTGAAAGCAGGATTCGCATCCCTTGCCGTGATAAAACACAGGGTTTTTGACCTTTGCGGTGTCCAAGCCGAGCTCATCGAGTTCAGCTTGTGCCGGCTTGTAGGAAATCTTGCATTTGGGGCAGATGACCCGAACCAGGCGCTGTGCCAGAACACCAAGCAGAGATGATGAGACCAGAAATGGTTCGATTCCCATGTCAACCAGCCGGGTCATGGCGCCGGCAGAGTCGTTGGTATGCAAAGTGGAGAAGACCAAATGGCCTGTAAGCGAGGCCTGTATGGCGATCTCAGCGGTCTCCAGGTCTCGTATCTCACCGATCATGATAACGTCAGGGTCCTGCCGGAGGATGGAGCGCAGACCTCGGGCGAAGGTCAGGTCAATCTTGGGATTGACCTGCATCTGGCCGATGCCTTTTATCTGGTATTCGATGGGATCCTCGATGGTGAGAATATTCTGGTCAGGGGAATTGATCTTGTTCAGTGCGGCATAAAGAGTCGTGCTCTTTCCGCTTCCTGTCGGGCCCGTAACCAGGATGATCCCGTGGCTCTTCCGGATCATCCTGGAAATTTGCTGGTATATCTGTTCGGAAAATCCGATATCTTCCAGATCATAGATCGTGGCGTTTTTGTCCAGGAGGCGGAGCACCACCCGTTCACCGAACGCTGTGGGGATTATGGAGACGCGGATATCGACCTCCTTGTTGGCAATCTTGATCCTGATCCGCCCGTCATGCGGGAGGCGCTTCTCGGCGATATTCAGGTTGGCCATGATCTTGATTCTTGAGATCAGGGCGGACAGAAAACGTCTTGGAGGCTGAACTCTCTCATAGAGGACGCCGTCGATCCGGTACCGGACCAGCCTCTCCTTTTCGTAGGGTTCGATATGGATGTCGCTGGCACGGGATTCTACGGCCTGGTAGAGGATGAGGTTCATGAGCTTGATAATGGGCGCCTCGGTTTCGGCATCCAGCAGGTCCTGAACTTCCTCCAGTTCCTCTGCGATGGTTTCATATTCCTGGCCGGAAAGGTCGTCGATTACACTCTCAGCTGTATCGGTGGCGCTTCCGAAGTACAGGTTGATTTTTTGATTGATCTGGTTCTCCGGGGCCAGATAGGGTTCTATGTTCTTTTGCAGCAGTTTTCCAAGATCATCCAGAGGCACGATGTTTGCCGGATCAGAGATGGCCACACGGATTTCATGATCATCCTCAAAAAAAGGGAAGAGGACAAAACGTTTGAGATAGCTGCGAGGGATCTTCTGCAGGGTCTCTTCGCTCAATCTTGGTTCCGGGATATCCTGGAGGACAGGCATATCGATGTTCAGGTTGTCCGGGTTCATGGTTTTTCTTCCGTTTTTGAGGGTGCCTCCGGCATGCTGTTTTCATTCCCCTGACCGTTTTGAACCGGAGGATCCGCCGGCTCCGGCGGGACTGTTGAATTGAGATCCTCTTTCTGAGGGGTTGAAGGAACGGCCTCGGTTTCTCCTCCTGATGAGGGACTGATCCCGGTTTCCGTGGATTTGTCTGTGTCCGGATTCTCAGGGGGGCCGTTAAAATTAAATACCGGTTTCTGGGTCTTGTACTCCTTGTTGGACTCAAGTTCCTGATGTTTCTTTTCAGAGAGTCTCGCTGCCTCGATAGGGTTGGTGATAATATGAGGGGTCAGAAAGATCATCAGATTCGTTTTGTTATTCTTGTTCGTAGTGGAACGGAAAAGATGTTTAATCAGCGGCAAATCACCCAGACAGGGGACCTTGGAACTGGTATCATTTATATCGTCCTGGATGAGACCTCCGATGACGATGGTATGGTTGTCTTTGATCACAACAGTGGTCTTGGCGGACCGCTTGGTGGTCACCGGTGCTGTAGCCCCGGTCCCGGCCGTGGCTGCGGCATCCACGTTGGAGACCTCTTGAGAGAGCTCAAGCCGGACGAAACGGTTCTGGCTGATATGGGGCGTGACCTTGAGCGTTACTCCCACGTCCTTGAACTCAAAGGTCTGGAATACATCGTTGACACCTTGCTGCCCGGTACGGGCCTGGGTCAGGAAGGGGCGGTTCTCGCCGACCTGGATCTCCGCCTCCTGATTGTCCATGGTCAGGATCTGGGGTGTGGCGATGATGTTTGTGTCGGAACGGGTGGCCACGGCGGTGATCAGCGCTGAGATAGAAGGGAAGGTGTGCCCGTTGAATTCAATAAAGTTTCCGAAAACCCCAAGGTTAAACCCGGTAACGGATGAGGGGATGGTTCCTTCATTGAGAGAGCCTATTGTAGGAAGAAGGGTGCCCTGTGGAAGCGAACCGCCGAAACCCAGACGGTCGATGGAATCATCGGTACCGATCGTGCCTCCAAAGGTCTCCCACTCCACGCCGAGGTTATAAGAATCGCTTCCGCGGACTTCCATAATCAAGGCCTCGATCAGGACCTGGGATCTCGGGATATCCAGCTTTTCAATGACCGACTTGATCTGCTCAAAATCATCGGGATCGGCGTTGATGATCAGTGCGTTAGTGGCCTTGTCGGCAACGATCCTGATATCCGTCTGGGTTGGTATTCTCTCTGCCGTTCCCTTTCCCGTTGCGCCCTTTTCTTTTTCCGCTTTGATTCCGGATATGAATTCATTCAGGACTGCGACGGTCTCCTCGGCTACGGCATTCTGGAGATAATAGATATTGACCCGCCCCTTTCCCTCAGGGGACGGCACGTCCAGCTTCCGGACAAGATCGACGATGTTATCGTAATCATTTTTTGTGGCGAGGACGATCAGAGAGTTGGTCCGTTCGTCAGCGATGATCTTAATCTCGGATGAGACTCCGGAGACCGTAGTCGGTGAAGATGGTACCCGCCCGCCAGTTCTTACGGCAGGAGATTTTCCTGCCGAAGTGGAGCCTCCCTGCCCGAGGATGTCGTTTAAATGATCGGTCATGGTTTTGACTGAAGCGTTCTTGATGGGGATGACGTAGAGTTCTGCATGATATCCCTTGACATCCAGTTCGTTGATGATCTTAAGGATGCGGTAGAGGTTGGAATTCAGGTCGGTCATGATCAGCGTATTGGTCGGCTTGTATGAGACCAGATAGCCGTCTTTCGAGAAGAGTGGACGGATGAGGGCCGCCAGATCGTCGGCGTTGACATATTCAAGTCGTGAGATCCGTGTGACGAATTCGTCAGTGCGTTCTGAAAGGATAGGGGTTTTCCCTATGACAGTCTCGATCCCCCGCTGTTTGGCTTCAGGACTCGGGACGATCTTGATCACTTTCCCAGCAGACACCAGGGTGTATCCCCTGATCTCCAGGATGGACTCAAAAACCCTGTAGGCCTCATTCACGGTGATCTTTTCCGGGGATATAATGGTGACCTTGCCTTTAACAGATTCATCTATAAGGAAGTTTTTTTGTATCAGTTCACTAATGAACTTGATCAGGATACGGATGTCCGCATCCTCAAAGTTCATGGTGATCAATTCATCCTTCTGGGGCAGGGGGGGAGGTGATCCCGGAGTCTGCTGTGCTGCAGGTACGACCCCAAGTTCCGGCTGTACGCCGGGAGGAGTTACGGTCGATCTTTGCACGGCAGGAGCGTTTTTAGGTGCAGGCTGCAGCGCAGGAATGGATGACGGTGCAGTCGGCACGGCAGGCGGTGATTCCGGAGTTCTCTGTACGGCAGGGGCCGGCCCAGGCGGTGCCGGCTGTACAGCAGGCGGTGATCCTTGAACCTGCTGAGCCGAGGCGAAAGAGAGGGGTATGAAGAGAGACAATGCCAACAGGATCAAGCAAGAGGTATACATGGTTTGATGTTTTTTCATCCTGTGCTCCAGAGTTTCAGATTATGTTACTCGACCGTATAATTGAAGGTCAGGATCTGGTTGTTTCTATCCACCTCCAGATTAAGTGTTGTGGAATCCGAATACTTGTTGAAAATTTCAAAGATGTTTTGAAAGTCTTCAGAAGGGGTCCCGTTGATTGACTTTATGATGTCATTCTTCTGAAGGCCAACCTCCGACATGCGGCTTCCTTCACGAACATAGGTCACGGTGAAACCGTCTCGCTTGCCGGAAGTGAAATGGGGGATGATCCTGATATCTCTCATGAGAGATTTAAGATCACTGGCCGCTTGCTGAATCTCCTGCTGCGGGATGACCTGAGGGGGTTCGGCACGGGTGATGGGCCGGGTGTCCTTTTTTGTATCCTTATTGTCTTCCTGGAACATCAGCAGCAGTTCCTTGTGCCCGTTGCGGTTGATGACTATACGGTCTTCATAAATATTGCTCAAGGTTACACCGCTTCCGATGCTGTCATTGATATGGTAAAGATTCTGCATCTTGAGATTTGCGTCTTCGATAATGGCAAAGGAATGTTCCTTGTTGCTGACTACAGTCCCCTTTAGGGTTAATTTTAAATCGGTTGTTGGATGGTCCAGGGAGTTATCGGAGTTGTTTTCGGCAATCTGCGCTATGGCTGTTCCCTGGAAGAGGTTTCGTTCGGCGATTTTGGCATAGGCCGAATAGGGTTTAGCCTCTTTTTCCAGGGAAAATTCATTTTTACCTGCAGTATCATGCGTTTTCTCTGTTTGAAGACGGCTGTTTAATATTTTAAGAATAATGTCAACCATGAAGAGTATCACCAGGGTAATAAAAATAATCTGAAAAACTCTCTTTTTGTTCATTTCCTGAGCCTTAACGGGTGTCTAAATTATTTATATTTATAATAATTTACACGTTCTGTCAAGAAAATTTGCTTTCCAGACAAGGTCCTGTATAAATGCCGTTGATATCCGTCATGACTGTCTCAATGAGATTTCTAAATTTACGGCATGAAATAAATTGCAGGTATATTTAGAAAGATTCCTATAATATTATAGATGAGAAATGCCAATAAAACCGATACATTTTTCTTGACTGATACAGGTTGTGTGATAAAATTTAATAGTAAATACAGTAAATTATCTGCATTACCGGACAATCCATCATGGAGAGAGGTCTATGTTGAATCGCCGACTTTTGTTTTTGATCCTTTTTCTGGGGTTCAGTCTTCTCCTGGGTTGTGCTCATTCAACGCCTGATATGATCAAAAAATCCGATTTTATCTGGTCCATTGAGTCCGGGCCGATCAATGGCGGCCAGTACCGGGCCGTGACTGTTGCCGATTTGAACAAGGACGGCAATCCGGACATGATTGCCGGGTCGTTCAATCAGGGAGGGGTGACAATCTGGGCCGGAGACGGCAAAGGAAAGTGGCGCCTTTCCGGCAGACCTCCGATAAACGGGGATGTTCGGTCCATTGCGGTCTGCGACATCAATGGAGACGGGAACCAGGATCTGGTGGCCGTGGGCCAGAAGGATCTGAAAGGGGTTGTGGTCCTGCTTCAGGAGACGGACGGAACCTGGCGGCAAGGGGACTCCCCTATAGAGGTTGGAAGCTATGAGAGTGTGAAGTGCGTTGATGTCAACAGGGATGGGAATCCGGATCTTGTCGCAGCAAACAGTTCCGGGGACCAGGAAGGAGGGGTCCAGGTCTGGTTCGGTAACGGCAAAGGAAACTGGACCCAGCAGGCGGGTCCGGATGCCGCCCATATCTACAGGGATGTGGCTTTGGCCGATATAGACGGCGATGGGAACCTGGATATTATTGCTACGTCCTGGGGGCATTACGGAGGGATTCATATCTACCTGGGAAGCGGTGACGGCGCCTGGTCGACCTATCCGAGTCCGGCCAGGGAAGGGGACTTCTGGGGCGTGGCGGTCGCAGATTTAAACCAGGACGGCTTGATGGATATCGTGGCTACAACCTATGATCAGGGAATAAAGGTCTGGACCGGTAATGGAAAAGGCGATTGGAAGGATGTTGTCTTTCCTGTAAACAAGGGATTTTACTGGTCTGTCCTGGTTACGGACTTCAACAACGACGGAATAATGGATATTGCCTCCAG
>CAKKPE010000061.1 GCA_919901565.1 bacterium | reverse complement strand
ACTGGCTGGGTTTAAACCGACCGCCCCTGGCGGGTTTTAATCCGATCGCTGACAAACAACAAAACATGTTTTATCTTCGTTTAAATTTGCCCATATTATATAGTCGATATTCAAGAGATCTCCTTTTATAGATAGTCTTCTTAGATAGCGAATGTCGATCGGATCAGAATTATGGTTCGGCGGCATTGCTTGTCCCGTCAAAACGAGCCATAAGTCTCCATAATTTAATTTTTTACTGTGATTGATGAAAAATAAAATATTAGGCAAAGTATGATCTGCATTTGATGACGTAAACTGTTTGGATGCATCATGAATCTTGTTCTGAATTTTGTTATAGGTAGAGTCACGACGTTCGCCAAAAAAATCATAATCCATTATTGATTTAAGCTCGCAATATCCAAATAGCACGTCCTTGCGAAACAACATAAAATCAGGTTTTTTCCCGCCAGCTAATTTCTTAGGAAAATGACGAGCTTCAATATTCTTCAGCCTGAAGAAATTAAGGGCTAGATTTTTATCAAGCTTCATTTTTTTGGTTGGCCAATGATTAGATCAATTGAGTAGTTCACTTCCTTCCTATCTCTTGTAAATATGAATTTCTTTTCCTCCTTAGTGTATTACATTCCTCATTCAAACCTCCTTTTGCCTTTTCGCATCGCTTAAGTTTTACGTTAATAGCAATTAGTCCATCAAGTCCGGCCACAGTCCAACCCTGGATCAATCGACCAGCAACAAGAGGCATGATTTCAGTTATTTCCGTTGTTGTTACTCTATAATCAGAATATATTTCATTGATTGTATCGACAATTTGTCCAATAGTTACGTCTCGGAGTAGTACCCCTGCATTTTCAAATTCTTTATTTTGGCTATTCGAGAGTTCAATTGATTCTTTCAACTTGTCCATATACAAGATCAAATTACCTGATGCTGCATCACCACACTTAACCCATCCTTCAACAAAAAATATTTTTGAAGATTCAGACCATTTCTGCCAATCGGAGCCATAAATATTTATATCTGCTTCCATGTTGTCTATTGGATAAAGGGAATAGGGAAAAGCACACAACAAAATAATTAAAAGATTCTTCTTCATATTCATGTTCATCACTCCCTATACACGTAACGTATAGCGTTTTATCCGTAGTGCCGGAAGCATTTAGGATAATACGTGTTGTACTGAACCGCTCAGCTTTCAGGTATACTTTTATCAAGATCTATGGTGATTGTAAATATAATTTTTTCGATTGAGAAGCCCATCAGAGGGGATGAGAGCGGGAGAGTCATCCAAAGGCCGCCTTGATGGACAGATTGATAAAATCAGATATCATTATACCTTTTCAAGACGCTCAGCTACCCATACTTTGTGGAGCCGGTCGTCAACTCTTAATTCCAACAAAATCTTCAACAGGTACTTTGATTGATCTTCTGGATTTCTTCCCAGAAATATAGATGTCTCTAAAGCTTTTCTCAATTCTTTTTAGCACATCCGCCTTGAAATACTGTTCTCCGCAGAACTCACATTCCTCACATGGAACATTGTTTACAACAAGGAATTGGGCATCATGTTTGTAAATATATTGCACATTTTCTTTCTTGAAATTTCTATTTCCACAGAAGTTGCAAACTTTCATTGTTCACCCTCTCTCGTAAGGAGTCTTGAATTTTGGTGGACGAGGAACATATACAGTGATAACCACTAACCAGTCTCCTCTTTTCCCACAAACAATGTGTATTGGCTTACCCGTTTCTGTGAAACCAACAACCAGACAGCTTTTCCCTCTACCTGTATCTTTATATCGCTCTAAAATTCTTCCCGAAAGCAAAGCTCCTTCAATTTCTGATACAGTAAGATTGTCATTTTGCCTTTCCTGATCCCCGTGTTTTGAATAATAATATTCGTTCCTTTTAATGCATTCTTGTATCCATCTTATCTCAATCACTTTCGATTACCTAATTTATATTATTATAATTTATAGCAGCATTAGCATTAAGGTTCCTCGGTTTTATGGATCTCTCTTCCGCCGTGGCATTTCTCATAATTATCTTAAGAAACCAGATGATTGTTGAAATATACATCTGAGGATAGACGTGGTCAAGAAAAAAACAGATCCCCCGAAAACCAATCGGAATGAAAACTCATATGCAGACTGGAAGAAGAGTCTCAGATAACGGACATGGATTGTGTAATCTCACCTTACTCCATTAGAAGTAATTTCGACTTTGCAGTCTGCGGTGGATCTCGCCATCCATAACAGTGAGTCGGAGGGTCATGCGGTGCGGGAGATACCTGAACAGGGCCATAACCCACAGGAGAATTGGGGTCAGGCATCCATTCGGGATTCAAAGGGGGAATAAACGAATAACCTTACGATAGCAGAACTCCGGCAGAATCCCCCGACAAAATGGACAGGAATTCAGCGGGCACTTCCAGATACATATTCCACAAAAGAGATCTTCTCAAAGCTTGCTTTTAATTCCGCTAAAAACTCGTCTTTACCTTCCATTTTTTCCGAGTAGTACAGCATGATCTTTGAATGGAAGTCTTCCAGTCTTTTCATCATCATCTTCAGACTGTCATCTTCAATAGATATCATTTTTGTGATATCTATGCCAATGGACTTATTTTCTGTTTTCAGGTAATTCAAGATTTTTCTGTACAGTTTTTTACAATTGATTTCATCCATGATGCCCCGCAGTTCAAGGCATACATGCCCGGCACTGAAGTTTCTCTTCAGCTTGAGTTCCAGATAGTTAAACGACATATCCGGAAGACTGCGGCCCTTGAGCGGAGCAGCAATAAAATGAAGGAGTGATTTGCGGTATGAAGTCAAATACGTCGAAGGCTGCCGCACATCTCCAAATAATTTCAATTTAATATTTTCCTTGAATGCAAGGCTCCGCCCCAGTTTTGAAAGCGCGTGCTGCACAGCGGTTTTTTCTCCGAACATCTTTCTGTATTTCCCATCAACTTCCAGGGCAAGCTTTTTTGTTTTTTCATTGGGCAGATAAGGTTTCATGATGTCGATTGAGGGATAAAAACCCCCGCAGAATTCTTTCAGTTTCTCATTTCTTTTCCTTTTCCATGGGTCCTGATACTTGCGGGTATATTCGTAACCGGTAACATACGTGTCACACATCCTCATGATAGAAGGACCAAGCTCATGAAAATCTTTCCGGAAAGCTTCTTGAAGAATATGCTGAGACTCTTTTGCGGTAAAATTCGGATGGTTAAACCACAGCCGGTGCTGTCCATGCCATTCCTCGTATGGTATATCGGTACAAAGCTTTCCATTTTCCTTGTATTCATCGTATAAGGCTGTTTTAGGAAGAGGGCCAAGCTGCATGAACTGAGCGAAGTCAGGTCTGAGGGCTTTCATATATTCGACTTCTTTCCAGATGTTTTCTTTTGTATGATGCTCCTGAAACAGAATACTTGAGGCCAGAATAGAGACACCATGGTTTCTCAGATCGCCGAATAATTTCGGCATATCTATTCCTTTATTCTTCTGGTAATTTTCAAGATAGGATTCAACTCCAAGCCAGAGAAAACCCACTCCAAGTTCAAAGACATTCTCTATGCCGAAATCCATGATTGCCTCTGCAGATGAAAATATCCCGAAGTAATACAATTTATTATTCTTTTTCATCAGATCAAGAAGCTCCATTGCACGCTTTTTGTTTTTGAGAAAATTTTCATCCATGACAAAAAAGTCTATGCATCCGAATTTCTTTTCCATGTTCACACAGATATCAAAAAGCTCTTTTCCCGTCTGATAAAATGGAATATGTTCGAATTTGAAATTGTGGGTTGTACAGCAGAAACGGCAGCGGTTGGGACACCCCACGCCTGGCATAAGAACTCCTGTTTTGCTTAAAAGCGGTATTCCCATAAACCTTTTATTATCAGCAGAAGGTATCAGCGGATGTTTTATCGGAGCGTCAACGTTATCATTGAAAAATTTCCTCAGCCACCTGACCCCTTCGCCGCGGGCGACATAATCACAATCGATCAGTGTTTCTATATCCGGAATCTGAGTGCCGTGCCCGCCGAGAATAATTTTAGTCTTGGGGCTGTATTTTCTTATCAGCTCAGCCATTTTCTCTGTCTTGGCAAAGTTCGGGGTAATAAAGGAGATGCCGACATAATCATATTCTTTCTTAACTTCCTTGATAAAACGGTTCATGGTGGGGAAATCCAGAACAACGGTAGGATACGATATGTTCTCAGCCATAAGATACAGGCCAAAACTCCTATGATTGTAACGAAGAGAAAAGATCCCCTGTTCTCTTGTAACCTGGTTGTGATACAACTCCATAATATTTTCTTTGCGGCCATATTCGTCGTCTACACCGAAGGGCTTAAAAACCGAGGTCAATAACAGTTTCATATTAAACTTCCTTGTTTGTTGCTGATATTGAAAACGAAATTATCATATAACAAACCAGGTCAAATTGTCAATGGATTGATCCGAAAGGTAACGGAGGTTTAAAATTTCAGTCCCAGGACTTTTTTGTGCTCACCGTTTTGCAGTTTGCGGTGGATCTCGACGTCTCTCAGCAGTTCGGCGATGGCGCTTTTCCTCCCCCGCTCAAACTCCTCTTTCCACGAGAGGGATATCTCCTCGACCTTGTCATCAAACATGGGATCCCCATCCACGTAAAACTTTTCCAGGGAGATCCCCAGAAAAGGGAAGCTTAAATTTCCGGTCTTTCCAAACATGTCAAACCCCCTCTATATTTTTGTCTCTTTTGTGTTTAAGTTGAACCACGCAGAAATTGAAAATCAAAGTATTTCTTGCATGCCTTAAAAAATCAAAGATCAAAGATAAAAAATCAAAATGACAAATCAAAATACAAAAACTGTGCAGCTTCTTTTGAAAAGCCTGCCCTGGATTCAAGAGATGAGTTTCCAAGCAGGCAAGAGGGCGAAGCACCCGATGACGAATAACTCGGGAGATCTCCCCATACTATCGTACATCAATAAACTCAAGTTATTTTTAATTTTTTACTCTGTCATTTTGATTTTTGATTCTTTATTTTTAATCTCTATAACCGTTCAACCTTCTTACGAAAGAACCATACTCTTCTTCCGCTTCATCCAAAAACCGCCTTGATGGACAGCTCATACATGGGCTGGAAGAACAGGCCCAGATAGATGACCGGAATGATCAGGATTACAAGAAGCACCGCGTACGTAAACGGGATCCGGATCTCCGCAGGGGCCGGATCCGGTGAGATTTCGAGGTACATGGCCTTGACCACCCTGAGGTAATAGACCAGGGAGACCACGGAATTGAGCACGCCGATCAGGGCGAAGACGTAGAGCTTCTGGTCCATGACCGCCTTGAACAGGAGGAACTTCCCGACAAACCCGGCCGTGGGCGGAAGGCCCGTGAGAGAGATCAGGAAGATGACCATGGCCGCTGCGGCGAGCGGCGACTTGAGCCCGATGCCCCGGTAGTCCTTGAGTTCGGCGCTCTTGATCGTGTTCTCCAGGGCCAGTACCACAAGAAAGGCCCCCATGTTCATGATCATGTAGACCGCAAGATAGAAAAGGATGGCGCTCCTCCCGTCCGGGTGGAGCACGGCAAGCCCCATGAGGATGTACCCGGCCTGGGCTATGCTGGAGTAAGCGAGCATTCTCTTCACGTTCTCCTGCCTGAGTGCCGTGTAGTTACCGATGGTCATGGTCAGGATGGAGAGGATCTCGATGATCCGGTGCCAGTCCACTGGTGTGTCGGGCCCGAAGGCCGTGAGCAGGAACCTGAGGAACACGGCGAACCCGGCGGCCTTGGGGCCGACCGAGAAAAAGGCCGTGGCCACGGTGGGAGCGCCTTCGTAGACATCGGGCGACCACATGTGAAAGGGGGCCGCAGCGATCTTGAAGAGCATGCCTGAGGAGATCATGAGAAGGGTTACGGTGACAGGCACAAGCCCTCCCCTCCCTCCCTGCAGGGCATCATGGATCTCATGAAACTCCAGGGACCCGGTCAGGCCGTAGAGCATGGACATGCCGTAGATCATGATCCCGGTGGTGAAGGCCCCGTAGATCATGTACTTGATCCCGGACTCGCTGGACCGCGGATCGCCCCGGAGGTACCCGGCCAGCACGTACGAAAGGATGCTGATCATCTCAAAGGAGAGAAAGATCATGAGGAGGTGTGTGCTGGAGCAGAGAAAAGACATGCCGAGGCATACGAAAACGATCAGGGTGTAGAATTCACCCTCGTTCTGTTTTTCGATCTCTTTGGACCGCATGGCCAGGATCAGGGTCAGCATGGTGGTCATGGCGAAGATCCACTTGAAATAAATCGAGAAGGGGTCCACCATCATCATGCGGGAAAAGAGATAGACCGGACCGGTTTCTGCAAGCCCGGCGCTCTGCTGCCAGAGGCTCACGATCAACAGTCCCATGCCGGCGATCCCCATGACCGCGACGGGCTTCTTCCTCCCTCTTTTGAAGACCTGGTCCGCGGCAAGCATGACCGCGAAGGTGCAAAAGAGAATGAGTTCGGGAATCAGATAATGTATGTCCAGGACGTTCTGCTGCACGCTTTCCTCTCTCCAAAGCTAACGGTCATCTGCAATTCATGATCACATCTGGCTCCCCATGATGAACCCCGCCAGTTTTGAAAGGGATGCCCCCATGAGCCGGATCAGAGGCATGGGGTAGACCCCGAAGGCCAGGACTGCGATGCCCAGCGGGACCAGAGTGAAGATCTCTCTTGCATTGAGATCGGGAAGCGCCTCGTACTTGGGGTTGAGCGGCCCGAGAAAAATCTTCTGCAGCATTCTGAGGAGATAGGCTGCGGTGATCACCACCCCGAAGGCCGCGATGATTGTGATATTCTGGAAAGATATAAAATGCCATACAGATCCGGCATTCGAGGCGATATCAGACCGGAATGAACCGAGAAGGACAAAGATCTCGGAGATAAACCCGGAAAGCCCCGGCAGGCCCATGGATGCAAACGTGGCCAGGATCATGACCCCCATATACCTCGGCACGACCGCGCCGATGCCGCCGAACCCGTTGATCTCACGGTGATGCGTGCGGTCATAGATCACCCCCACCAGAAGGAACATCATGGCCGTGGCGGTCCCGTGGTTGAACATCTGCATGACGCCGCCGACCATGCTCGCCTCGCGGAGTGATGCGATGCCGAGCAGCACATACCCCATGTGCGAGACCGATGAATAGGCGACGAGCTTCTTGAGGTCGGTCTGGGCCATGGCGCAGAAGGCCCCGTAGAGGATGCTCCCCACGCCGAGCAACCCGATGGGGACCGAAAAGTAAATGGCCGCCTGCGGGAAGATCGAATACCCAATCCGGAGAAGCCCGTATCCACCCATTTTCAGGAGCACCCCGGCCAGGATCACGCTCACGGCCGTGGGCGCCTCTACATGGGCGTCCGGGAGCCAGGTATGAAAGGGCCACACCGGGATCTTGATGGCGAACCCGATGAAGAGGGCGGCAAAAACGATCAGGGGGAAACGGAACCCGAGTATCCGGCCCGCCTCTTCAAACTGCCGGTAATGCGCGGACATGGCAATCAGGTCAAAGGAGTGGTGCCCGTCGATGGCGGAGTTGAAATACATGGCCAGCATGGCAAGGAGCATGAGCACGGACCCGGCCAGGGTATAGAGGAAAAACTTGATGGCAGCGTATTCCCGCCTCGGCCCGCCCCATATGCCGATGAGAAAGTACATGGGAAGGAGCATGAGTTCCCAGAAGATGTAGAAGAGGAAAAAGTCCAGGGCGCAGAAAACGCCGATCATGCCGGTCTCAAGGAGCATCATCAGGGCGAAGTAACCCTTGATCTGTTTGTTGATGCCCCATGAGGCCACCACGGCAATGAACGAGATCAGGGCCGTGAGGATCAGAAGCGAGGCCGAAAGTCCGTCGATCCCCATGTAATACTCGATATTGAACATGGGGATCCATGGGTACCGCTCCACATAGGCGAGGGTTCCGCTGTCCTGATACGCGACAAAAATATACCCGGCAAGCAGCACAGGGACCAATGATCCCACGACCCCGGCCCAGCGGATCAGGGCTGACCGCCTGTCCGGAAGGCAGAGGATGAGCAGACCCGTGAGCAGGGGAAAAAAGGTCATCCAGGTAAGGAGATGATGTGTATTGACTGCCTGGTGCAACATGTTATTCCTTTCTACATTACCCCGACCAGCACGTACACACAGAGCGCCAGGATGCCGATAAAGACATACCCCTGGATCTTGCCGTTCTGGAGGCGGCTGAATTCCCTGCCAATCATCTGGGAGGCCGTGGCCGTGAAGTTGACGGCCCCGTCGATGACCACCCGGTCGAAACAGCCGATGCCCCGTCCCATCCATTCACCGCCGCAGCCCATGGCATTGACCAGGCCGTCGACGACCTTCTGATCAAACCACAAGACCATGGCATTCCACCGGTGAAGCCCCCTGACGATCACGGCCTCATAGGCCCGGTCTATGTACCAGAGGTTATCGAGAAATAATACCGCTATCCGGAACCGGCGCCGGACCGCCGTTGCAGAGACCGCTTCCTTCACATAAATGAGCCAGGCCAGCAGAATCCCGAACGCCGCGGAGAGGAGCGAAAGCCCCTCCACCAGATGTTCGGCCTTCTCATGCATCGGCTCATCCTTCACCGGGGACGAATCCCCGTAATGGCCTGCCGAAATCGTGGTCAAAAGAGCCGGTTCAACGATCATCTCCTCAAGCCATCCCTGTTTCACGATCCCCACGGGGATTTTGACCTCGCCCGATGGGAGCGGGATGTCCACGCTCCCGGACCAGAAAAAGCCGAGCGTGAACACGGCGAGGATGCAGAGCGGCACGGTCGCAAGCAGAGGCGACTCATGGGCATGCCCGTAGATCTTCTCATCCCTGGGCGTGCCGAAGAAGGTGAGAAAGATCAGCCGGAACATATAAAACGCCGTGAGCACCGCCGACCCCATGCCGAGCACAAAGGGGACCAGGCGGAGAAGTTGCGGCGCTTCGAAATACCGGAAAAGGACCTGGGTCAGGATCGCGTCCTTGCTGAAAAAGCCGGAAAAGAACGGGACCCCGGAGATGGCCAGCGTTCCCATGAGCATGGCGGCAAAGGTTACAGGCATCTTCTTTCTCAATCCACCCATCCGGAACATGTCCTGGGTATGGAGTGCATGGATCACGCTCCCCGCACATAGGAAAAGGAGACACTTGAAGAAGGCATGCGTGAATAGATGGGCCAGGCCCGCGGTATAGCCCCCTGAGCCGAGGCCAAGCATCATGTAGCCCAGCTGGCTGATGGTGGAATAGGCCAGGACGCGCTTGATGTCGCTCTGGACCAGGGCAATGGTTGCAGCCATGAAAGCGGTGAACGCCCCCACATACGTGACGAAAATCAGGGCTTCGGGAGTCAGCATCGGATAGATCCGGGCCGTGAGGAAGACACCGGCTGCAACCATGGTAGCTGCATGGATCAGGGAACTCGCCGTGGTCGGCCCTTCCATGGCATCGGGCAGCCAGACATGGAAGGGGAACTGGGCGGATTTCCCCATAGCTCCGAGGAAGATCCCGACCCCGGCCAAAGTGAGGAGGGGGAGGCCGAAGATCGGGATGCTTCGCTCGAAGGTCCCGTTTGCCACGGCTTCAAAGATCCGGCCGAGGCGGAAATCACCGACAGTATAGAAAATGATCATCAACCCGATCAGGAACCCCACGTCACCGACGCGGTTGACCACAAAGGCCTTTTTCTGCGCTTCTGCAGCGGCCTCCCTTTCGAACCAGAACCCGATCAGCGCATAGGATGAAAATCCCACCAGCTCCCAGAACATGAAGGTCATGAGGAGATTATCCGAGACTACGATCCCCAGCATGGAAAAACAGAAAAAGGAGAGGTAGGCAAAATACAGAGGGTACCTCTTCTCCCCGTGCATGTAGTAGATGGAAAAAACGTGCACGCATGAAGCGATCCCCGTGACCAGGACCAGCATCACGGCCGCGAGGCTGTCCACGAGGATACCCATGGTCACGTTGACGCTTCCGAAGGAGATCCAGTTGAAACACGCCTCATACCGGAACCCGGGACCGCCGCGGGAGATCATATCCATGAGGGTGAAGAGCGAGAGAACAAACCCGGCAAAGATCGCCATAGTTGAAACCCAGTCCCCTCCCCTGGGAAGCCGCTTCCCTGCAAAGAGCTGCACCACCGAGGCCAGCAGGGGAAGAACCAGGACCAGAACCGAAAACCATGGATGCATGAGTTGATTCGTTTCCATCCGTTTACCCTTTCAGTGAATCGATTTCATCGATCTGGACCGTGTTCATCTTCTGATAGACCGATATGATCAGGGCCAGGATCACCACGGATTCGGCCGCCGCAAGGGCGATGATGAAAAGCGTGAAGACCTGTCCGTGGATGACCGGGTCCGAAAAGTGCGAAAATGCCACAAAGTTGAGACCCGCGGCGTTCATGACCAGCTCAAAACCGAGAAGCACGCTGATGGCGTTCTTCCGGGTGATGATCGCGAACATCCCGAATGAGAACAGGACCGCACCGATGAGCAGATAACTCTGCAGCGATATTATTTCCATGACGGCCCTCCCCTTCTCTTGCCTACTTCCTTGCGGATCAGGACCACCGAGCCCACCAGGGCGGAAAGGAGCAGGACCGACATCACCTCGAACGGGAGCAGGTATTCGCCGAGCAGAAGCCGGCCGATGGTTTCGGTCGTGGGGCCCATGATCTCCCCTCCTCCTGTCCGTACACTCCAGGATGCCTCCATGATCACCCGGAAGAGGATGTACGGGATCGACCCCAGGACCAGGATGGCCGGAAGGATCTTGGACTTTTGAAACAGCGGCACATTGTAGACCTTCTCCGAGAGCATGATGGCAAAGAGGACCAGGACCATGACCCCTCCGATATAGATCAGGATCTGGGTCGCTGCCAGGAAGTCCGCTCCCAGATAGACAAAGAGGCCGGCGACGCCGAAGAAGGTCACGAGCAGGGCAAAGGCCGAATGGATGATGTTCTTCAGGGAGACCACGAGCCACCCCGAAACCACGGTGGTAAGCGCTATCATGATAAAAATGACTTCCTTGAGTTCCATGGTGTTCCTTGATAAAGCGATCAGCAATCAGCTGATCTACCCCATTCCACTCCTTACAAAGGAGGGGAAACATCATCCTGGGCATAAAATCCCGTGCCGAAATCCACAATCAGATCCTCCCGGACATAGGAGGAGAAGTCGCACTTGCCGGTGTGGCGGATGGCCGCGAAGTGACAGGCCTCCACGCATAGGCCGCAGAACATGCAGCGTGAAAAGTCGATTATAAACCGTGCCGCACGCTTCCCTTTCCCCTGGAGTTTCTTCTCGCCAGTGATGTCAATGCATTGGACCGGGCAGGCCTTTGCGCAGAGTGTACAGGCCGTGCACTTGTCCATGTCCACGTTCAGCCGTCCCCTTGTCCGATCAAAAACCACGGCCGGCGCTTCGGGATAGAGGCGCGTGACCTCGGTCCCGGGCCTCAGGTATCTGCCCGTAATCCGCATCCCGGCAAAACTGGTGCAGAGCGTATCCTTGAGCTGTTTCAATGCATTCATCATATCTCTACCCCAGCAGGGCCATCCAGCAGGCCGTGCCAATGAAATTCACAAAAGCGATCGGGATCAGGGCCTTCCAGCAGAGGTCCATGAGCTGATCGATGCGGTACCTCGGCAGGGTCCACCGGATCCAGATCATCAAATAAATCAAAACCCAGACCTTGAACAAAAACACGGCAAAGTGAACGAGAGCGAGCCATCCGCCGGAGAGATCCCTGATCCAGGGAATGCTCCCCTCGAACGGGAGATAAAATCCGCCGAAATAGAGGACCACAGCCAGGGCGCTGACCACAAACATCTCGGCGTATTCGGCAATGGCGAAAAAGGAGAATCGGAGCCCGCTGTACTCGGTGAAGTACCCGGCCACCAGCTCGGACTCGGCTTCCGGGATATCAAAGGGGGTCCGGTTGCACTCGGCCAGGGCCGCGATCCAGTAAACCGGGAATGAGAGGGTAACAAAGATATTGCTGTTCCAGAACCCGATGTTCCATCCGGACCGCTGGGCCGCCGTCATTGCGGCCATATCCAGAGTCCCCGCGAACATGGCCACGGTCACAATGGACATGGCCACGGGGACCTCGTAGCTGATCATCTGGCCGGCCGACCGGATCCCGCCGAGCAGGGTCCACTTGCTGTTGGACGCCCAGCCCGCGAGCACGATCCCCACGGCCATCAGGGAAGAAATGGACAGGATATAATAGACACCGATGTTCAGGCCCGCCAGGGGGAAAAGCCCTGAAAAAGGAATCACGGCAAAACAGGAAAAGACCCCGATGATGCAGATATATGGGGCCGCCTTGAAAAGGAATCGGTCAGCGTGCTCAGGGATCAGGTCTTCCTTCTGGATGGCCTTGATGCCGTCCGCAACCGCCTGCAGGATCCCGAACGGGAGGAAACCCGCCCGGTTCGGGCCGATCCTCTGCTGGATGTCCGCGGCCACCTTGCGTTCCAGGTAGCTGCCGATCCCGGGGATGAGCGGGATCAGGGCCGTGCAGAACCCCACGCTGAAGACCACGGAGATGATGGCGGCAAAGGTCGGATTCATGGACCATACGCTCTCAAGATAACCTGCAAATATTGAGGGACTGGATTGCATAAATTTCAAGTTTTCCTAATTATTACTTTGTGAGGGTTTCCTTTGTGTATATGTTACAAAATACTGACGCTGTCAAATCCTAAATCCGAATATCTAAATTCCAAACAAATCCAAAATTTAAAATCCTAATGACCAAAACTGTACCCGCTCGTGTCGCGTCAACTTTGTAGTCTCTTTTGGTCTCATCCTCTCATCCTAACCTTCTCCCCTATGGGGAGAAGGGATGTTTGAACTTCCTCTCCCCTTGGGGAGAGGAATGAGGTGAGGGGGAAAATGGGATACGTTATTTTAGGCATGACACGACAGTCGTCTGCCCCTTTGTAGTTTCGAATTTCTGTCATTTGAATTTGTTTAGAAATTAGGATTTCGAATTTAGGATTTAGTAATTCATACACGTTGAATACTCTCCATCTTTTTAAATTTATCCCGGCCTCTCTTCAAAGGCGCTTTCTTATCCCCCGATCAAGCATGCCCTCCGACTTGATCGGAGGGTCGGAGGACAGGTTTATCTGTCCACTTCGGGCATCACTATGTCGAAGCTCCCGATCACGGCAGCGATGTCCGAGACCATGTGGCCCCGGCAGATCCTGTTGAATACCGCGAGGGCATTGAACGACGGGGTCTTGAACTTTATCCGGTAAGGCTTGTCCGTACCGTCGCTCTCAATATAGACCGCCATCTCCCCCCTGGGATTCTCGGCCCGTACGAAGACCTCGCCCGCCTGGGGCTTGAAGAGCTTGGGAACCTTGGCCATGACGTCGCCGCCCGGGAGCCCGTCCAAAGCCTGCCGCACGATCCGGATGCTCTCGTAAACCTCCCGAACCCGCATCATGTAGCGGTCGTAGGAATCCCCCACAGCCCCCCGTTCGCCGCGCCCCACGGGGACCTGAAAATCGAACCGGTCATAGATGGAGTAAGGCTCGTCCCGCCGGAGGTCCCAGTCCACGCCGCATGCCCGGAGGTTGGGCCCGGTAATGTTGTAGCTGTATGCATCCTCGACCGTAAGGACCGCCACGTTGGCCAGCCTCTGGATAAATATTTCGTTTGCGGAGATCAGCTCGTTGATCTCGTCCCACCGGGCCTTCATCTCGTCCAGGAATTTTCCCGTTTTCTCTTCGAACCCCTCCGGAAGGTCCTGCG
The DNA here is from genome assembly GCA_919901565.1 of bacterium. GTDB lineage: Bacteria > CG2-30-53-67 > CG2-30-53-67 > CG2-30-53-67 > CG2-30-53-67 > CG2-30-53-67. Next base: position 4,563 of record CAKKPE010000061.1, on the reverse strand, counting down.
AGACCCCGCCGATCCGCATGTAGTTGTAGGTCAGCCGCTGGCCGCAGACCATTTCCATGAGGTCGTTGCACTTCTCCCGCTCCACCACCCCGTACAAAAACGGGGTGAATGCGCCCAGGTCCATGGCCAGGGCGCCGCATCCGATGATATGGCTGATGATCCGGTTGAGCTCGGCCATGATCACGCGGATATATTCGGCCCGCTCCGGGACCTCGATCCCTGCGAGCTTCTCCACGGCCATGCAGTAGAGATGGTTCACATTCATGGAGGCAAGGTATTCGATCCGGTCCGTATAGGGGATGAACTGCCTGTAGGTGAGCCCTTCCCCGATCTTTTCGATGCCGCGGTGCAGGTACCCCACGTCCGGGATCACTTCCTCCACCACCTCGCCGTCGAGCCTGAGGATCAGGCGGAGCACACCGTGCGTGCTCGGGTGGTGGGGCCCCATATTGAGGACCATCTCCTGCGTATGCATGGTTGAACGTGTCGTCACCATTCTATTTTCATCCCCTGATATTCCGGAGCAGGCGCATAATCCTTGAGGAGCGGGTGCCCCACCCAGTCCGGCGGGAGCATGATCCGGACCAGGTCGCTGTGGCCCACAAACTCCACGCCGAAGAGATCGAAGATCTCCCGCTCATACCAGTTTGCGGCCCGCCAGACCTCCTCCGCAGTCTCCATCCTGAGATCCTCCTTCAGAAGCTCTGTCTTGACTACGAGTTTCTGACGGTGTTTCGTTGAAAAAAGGTGGTAGATCATCATGATTCTCTCCCCCTTGTCCGATGCGGTCTCACACATCAGGGACTCAAAATCAAACTCATCCCGGAGGACAAAGAGGACCCGGACCAACCACTTCGGGTTCAGAAGAAGTGTCGGAATCTGCCCTCCCTGATCCACGGAAACCAATGTACCAGGGTACCTGTCGCCAACGGCCTGTATGATCTGTTGAATCAGCATCCTCTATTGTCCTTCCGTCCTCTTCTTTTATCTGTCGTCCGCCCTTCTGTCGTTTTCTTCTGTCCGTCCCCTGTCTTTATTCCGTCTTCCATCTTTGTTTTTCCCTGTGTCCTATCTACTGTCTACTATCTACTGTCTTCTTCACCAGTCTCGGCTCCCTGTTGATCTTGTCCATGAGTTTCATGCACCCCTCGATCAGGGCCTCGGGCCTTGGCGGACAGCCGGGGATGTAAACATCCACGGGGATGATCTTGTCCACGCCGTTCAGGACCGAATAGCTGTGCACGAACGCCCCCCCGCAGTTCGCACAGCTCCCCATCGCGATCACATACTTGGGCTCTGGCATCTGCTCATAGAGCCGCTTGATCCGGATGGCCATCTTGTAGGTCACGGTCCCGGCCACAATCATCAGGTCCGACTGCCGGGGTGTGGCCCTCGGGAGCATGCCAAAACGGTCCAGATCGTACCGCGACATCCCGGTCTGCATAAGCTCGATGGCACAGCAGGCCGTGCCGAAGAGCATGTACCAGAGCGAGTTCCTGAGCCCCCACCGCATGGTGAGCTGGTCCAGTTTGGTGAAAAAAACATTCTCCGGCAGTCTATGTTCCAGCAGTCCCATATTTTCCCTACTCTTCCCGGATGGATTTGATCCAGCTCAGATCATCTTTCTTCCAGACATAGGCCAGCCCGCCCAGAAGGATCAGCACAAAGACCAGCAGCTCCGCAAGTACATAGTGTCCCATGCCCTCGCCGATCATCTTTTTAAAGACAGTGGCCACGGGGTAGATAAAGATCACTTCCACGTCGAATATGATGAAGATCACGGCAATGATATAGAACCGGATGTTGTACTGCACCCATCCTCCGCCCACCGGATCCTCGCCGCACTCGTAGACGATCGACTTTTCCTTGCCGGGATTGTGGGGGCGCAGAAGTGAAGAGAGGAACATGGACCCCCAGACAAAGAGGATCGAAAAAAGGATGAAGACCAGGACCACTGAAAAGGCGTAAAGCATAAAGACCTCAAACACTGTTTTATTCCTGCCATGATAAGACCATAATCAAAGGACCAATGGAAATTCATAATACTGATCCATTTCATGCATAAATGTCATGATGCTAAAAAGTCATAGTCCCCATGCATTCGGGGAAATTTCTGCCGAAGTTCTAACTGATTGGCAATATGTAATGAGTAAGCATTTGATTTTCTGGCCAATAAATTACGTTGACATACCATAAAGAGGCAATTAAACTTATGGCGGTTTTTAAATACTCCGGGCTCATGGGGTGATATACAGACTGTATAACACCCCGGCGCAATTTCGGTTGCGTGTGGAATTGTGTTGATATGTGAAGAAGTTAGGGTACTTATCCGTATAACCCGGCAGCGTCATATATAGCTGAAACAGCTGTCTATAGGGTTTTATACGGATCTGTATATACACGTTCGGTGTGATCCGAGAAGGGGGGCTGGCCGTTGAAAGCGGAGACGACGTTCTTCCACTGTGGGGACCAGCTCAGGGAGACGCTGTCCGCTGAGATCGGGAAGGTCCTGGCTGCCGTGGATGCGGTCAAGTGGGGCCGCTCGTTCGTCCACGATGCGGGGGATGCCAGGTACGAGTACCAGACCGGGTACAACCGCGCCTTCGGCACCGAGTTCTCCGGAATGGGGTGGGAGTCGCAGCCCGTTCTGCGGACGCAGCCGAAGCTCATCGGGGACTTCCGCAAAGGGCTGGCGTTCGTTGAGATCCAGTTCGGCAACAGCGCCACGCTCTACAGGGACTACTACAAGTTCCAGTACGGATTGGCCAACGGTCTGCTCTCCCTGGCCGTCCTCGTTGTTCCGACCAAGCCGGCCGCCTTCTTTCCATCGCGGCCCGACAGCGTCAACAACATGGCGGACTACGCACTCGCCTCGACGTGTCTCTCGGTGTTGCCCCTGAACGTGCCCACAATGCTCGTAGGGCTCCTGCCTGAGAACTGAGGCGGGACACACCGAACCAGCGCTTCCACCTGACGCGCTCATAGTTGTTCCAAACTGGACACGCTCGGCGCGCAGGTGAAGCGCAACACGTTAAATTGCTTGGATATTAATAAGTGCAAAGATAGGAAAAAAGACGATGGTTGATATATTCATTAAAGTAATCTATCCGCGTTTGGGGCTTATCCTGAATTTTATAGGGACAATCCTTATCGCAATTTCCTTTGGAAAAAATCTTGAAGACGCTCATCAGACTGATAGTAAAGGAAGGCCAGTTTATTTAGTGAAAAGGCCGTCCTTTTACCTGAAACCGGGCAGGAACAGTCTGAGGCTGTCATGGGAAAAATCAGGAGATATCTTCTGGATATGACCGAAAAGAACAACTGGCCTGTAACATTCAGCATAGGCGTTGTCACGTGCCGCCGGCATCCGTGCAACATAGATCAATTCCTGAAAGCGGCTGACGATCTGATGTATTCTGTAAAAAAAAGCGGGAAGAATATGACCAGGTATAAAGATCTGGATGCCTGAGCGGCAGCCGCGGGCCAGCGTATTCTCTTGCTTGCTGCCATCTCCTTCTGGAGCAAAATAGGGACAACAGCGCCCATCTTACCTGACTGAACACGTAACACGAGGGACCTGCACATTACACTGCCGAGAGGCGCAAGCATTGTCTTCACGAGAAAAACCGGATAATAAAAAACAATGAGAATGACGGTTGAAGAATTTCATTGACATACTGAAAACAGGCTATTAAACTTTTGATGGTTTGTAAATACTACGGGATCATGGGGCCTTTTACATTGCAGCGTCATATATAGCTGAAACAGCTTTCCATAGGTTTTTATACGGATCTGTATACAGTTAGGGTTCAAACTAATGAATTTGATAAAGGAACTCATAGCCATGGATTGGTCTGGCATTTTCAACAACGCTTCAGTTTCTGCTTTCTTTGGTGCTTTCTTTGCGTTCCTCCTCGTTGCTTTAACTGACTGGCGAAGGAATCGAAGAAAACGAAAGCTTATTGTTCGGCAACTCAGCGCTAATAATGAGCTTGCAGCGAAGAAGCAGGAAACAGTCAAGAAGAATTTATCCTTGCTGAAAGACCATAACAAGGCGACAACGGCACCCATCATGCGTTTTCCTGTGGAGGATATAAGGAAACTTGAAACTGAAGTTCTGGATCTGCTGACAGTGGATCAAAAAATGGCGCTGGACTCGATCATCTATACCTACGAAGCCACGGACGGCCTACTTTTGGAGATTACGGATAAGCTTCATAGAATCGAAGATATCCAAGACAGTGGTGAGCCCATACTCCCATCGAACGAAATGGTCAAGAAACTGCCAGCCGATTATGAAGATGCTTATGTGAACCTAGGAAGGGCTATTGATATGGCTAGCTTGTATATCAAGGGCAGGTACCGTGAAGTACTGAACAAAAAGTACAACAGAGATGACTACCTGCCCAAAGCTCTTTATTGAGAAATGGGGGGTGGCTTCTTGGCCCTTAACCAATCTCTGGTGGGGACTGTTGAATTGTGCTTTGTTTTTGGAAACGGGGGGAGGGGGACAATAGGCTACTTTATTGATTGTACCTATCTTGAAAGCTGAAAAACCAGCCT
>CAKKPE010000060.1 GCA_919901565.1 bacterium | reverse complement strand
GGGCGGACGGTGGCCATGGGGGGGGACGGACTCAACGATGCCCCGGCACTTACCCAGGCCGACGTGGGCATTGCCATGGGGGGAGGGACCGATGTGGCTATGGAGTCCGCTGACATCATCCTCATGGGGAATGATCTCAGCCTGGTTGCAGCGGCCATCCGCCTCTCAAGGGCCACCATGAGAAACATCAAGCAGAACCTGTTCTGGGCCTTTGCTTATAATGTCATTCTGATCCCTGTGGCCGCCGGCGTGCTTTATCCGTCATTCGGGATCCTTCTCTCTCCGGTATTCGCGGCGGCAGCCATGGGGCTTTCGTCGGTCACCGTGGTCACCAATGCCTTGCGTCTGAAAAAATTCAGGTTCACTCATGTTTGAACACAAACATCATCCCAGGGTTAAGAAAGAGGCCCATCTCCACGGAGAGAGCGGAACGCATCACCACGACCATCGCGCCACGGAGCGAAAGCTTCTGAGGGTGGTCATTGTGCTCACCTTTGTCATGATGGTGGCTGAAATCGTCTGGGGTATACTTTCCAACAGTCTGGCCCTTCTCTCCGATGCCTTTCATATGCTGACTCATTTCGGCGCTCTGGCCGTGAGTTTGCTCTCCATCGAGATGGCCGTCAGGATGAACCACCGGGACAAGACTTTCGGATACTGGAGGGTCGAGATTCTGTCGGCCCTGTTCAACGGGCTGACCCTGCTGCCCATCATCGGCTTCATCGTCTACAGGGCCTATCTCCGGCTGGTCCATCCGGAAACGGTGATTGTGTCCCAGATGTTTGTCGTGGCTGTCATCGGATTGATCGTCAACCTGATCTGCGCCTTGATCCTGTCCGGGGTAAGCCGTGAGGATTTCAATATTCGGAGCGCCTTTCTGCATATGATCGGGGATACGGCGTCATCGGTCGGTGTGGTCCTTGCCGCCGTCATCATCCATTTTACAAACTGGTATTTCCTGGATCCCATGGTGAGCGTGCTCATTGCCGCGGTCATCCTCTTCTGGTCGATTGGCCTGATCCGTGAATCGGTCAACATCCTGCTGGAGTCAGTTCCCAAGGGGATCAACATCAAAGAGGTCAAAGAGGCCATACTCGATATTCCGGAGGTCAAGGACACCCACGATCTGCATATCTGGCAGATCACATCCTTGATGTATGCCCTGACTGCGCATGTGGCCGTAGAGAACATCCCGATAGCGGAGACCCGTTCCATCATGGAGAAGATCAACAGGATTCTCGATGAACGTTTCCACATTACCCATGCCAATATTCAGTTTGAGCCGCATCTCCCGGCGTATGACCGGCATGGAGAGGGGAGTGCCGAGGAGAGCCCAAGCCATCCCGTAAGCAAGGAGGAGAGCCTGTGAAACTGCACTCCCTGCAGTTTCATCTTGAATCGTCCAGGAAGAGTATTGAAGCATTGATCAGAAACTGCGGTGCAGTTGCTTTATTCTCCGGAACCGCAGGCCCTGTTTTGTAGGAGGTCCCGCAAAGGCGCAAAGATGAGCAAGGCCGCGGAGAGGACAAAGACCACGTCATAAAGGGGAACCAGCCAGGCAAAACCGGAAAAGACGAACCGGATAAGGTAGGGGGTGACCAGTGCCCCGGCGATGTTGGCAAAGGTCAGGACGATCACTGTGATCTTCCATCTCTTGGAGACCCGGGTCTGGGCAAAAAGATGGCATAGGATATAAAAGACCAGGGGGATCATGAAGAGATGAACGTGGGTGGACTCCATCAATTCCGGAAGCTCCTTGGGATATACCATGGCCTCGTCTGATCCCAGGTAGTGGGCCGAAACCGTCTCCGGCAGAAAGCCGATCTTTTGGATTCCATGTGCGACCGAAAGAAGGATGCCGGACAGGAGAAAGAGCAGCAGGAATCCCGTGGCCGCCTTGAGGGCCGGGTTGGGTCCGTTGCCATTCAGGGGTTTCATGGGACAACCTCCTTGCCGTAGAATTCCTCCCACACCCCAAGCAGGAGCCTGACGCCGTCGGCAATGGCCCGGCAGGAGATCGTGGCTCCGCTGATGTTCTGGATATCCCGTTTGATTCGGATCGGATCCGCGAGCAACTTTCCGAAGAACTGCTTGAGGAAAGACGGATAGCGGACTTCATAACCATGGGATTCCCGATAAGCCAGGATTTCTACGCGCTCCACCCGGCCCTGCGGGTTGATCACCACCATATAGGTGATGGGGCGGGCCTTACCTTTGACATCGTGGATCATGGCATAGCCAATCGGCCGTCCTTGAGTCTTCCCAATATAGACAGGTATTTCTGAGAAGCGGACAGGAGTTTGTGCCCGCTTCTCAATACGTATTTTAAGTTCCTGGTCTAAGGAAAGCGTGACTGTTTCGATCTCTTCGGCTTTGGGGAAGGCGATCTTCAAAGCCTGCTCCTGGGTTAAATAGACCTCGGCCCAGCCCTCGGAGACTGTGGTGAAACATAGAGTTAGGGAAAACAGAATCCAAAAAACTATACCGCGAGACTTTGATAAATTCATCTAATCTCCTGATTTTTTCTACCCGCAGGGATCGGCAACAGAGGGCTTGCCTCTCCCTGCGGTAGAAGCCATCTACAAATATTATTTAGAACATATACGTTGCGCCGAGGTTAAACACGTTAAAGTCATTTCTGGTCCCGTCTTTCCATATCTCATAATCGGCTTTGATCGCCACCTCGGGTATGGGATAGTAGGCCAGCCCCGCGGTCGTAACCTCCCGGTCATTGGCGGGATCCTTGGTGAGGCCGGAACTCAGTTTCTTTTGCGTATCGAATTCTTCACGCCTGGCAAATACGACCAACTCCTTCTTGGACGATGAAAACGGAATGTGGTAGGCGGCCTCAGTATACCAGCCTGTCTGTTCTTCGCCCACGGCCTGGCCGGTTGCGGCAAAAATCTTGTCCGTATCGTCGATATCGGTCCGGGTATAGAGTCCGATCAGCTCCAGATTGCCGATGCGGTATTTGCCGTCTACTTCGGCCAGGGTGACGTCTGCGTCTCCCAGGGAGGGATCGTCCTGTGCAGCCCCGCCGGTATAAAAGGAAGCCCCCAGCTGAAGGCCGGGCAGGCCCACATACTCCAATCTCCCCACAAAAGCGAGGTCCTCGGCCTTGGCCTCGGACACCTTCTGCCTTCCCTTTCGGATACCGTCTTTTGCAGTAAAGCCGGATGCATCCAGACCGCCCACAACGTAGGTACGATAACGGAGCCCCGGAATCAGCTCACCGAAGATCCCGGCGCCTCCCTCCTGCCATGTGGTGGGGATGAGGTACTTCTGGACATAAGGCCGCTCCACGCTGTAGAAAAGCGGCGGTTCGTGATACTCGTTCAAGTACCCTACCGGCATCAGGATAGTGCCGGCACGGATGTTGAATGCGTCGTTGACCAGGAAGTCAAGGTGTGCAAATTCAAGTTCAATTTCCTGAGCGGCATGCTCAAAATCCACCTCTGCGTCGAGGATAATCCGGTCCGTAAAGTTGTAGGTCAGGCCGATCACCATTCGATGCATGTCTATCTCATTCTCGTCACTCTCAATGGCGTTATAGTGCAGCTCGCCATAACCGTGGAAGTGGATCTTGGACTCATCCTCATCGGTGCGTTCCATCTTTAACTCCTCCAGCTCATTTGTGAGATGTTCGATTTTCTCTTCCATGTCGGAAAGCCTGTCCGCAAAAGCAGGGACAGCAAAGATCAGAACGAGTAAAAAAATGAAGAAAATATCTTTTGTGATTCTCATTATTTCTCCTTTCACAAACGTAAGATTCATACATAAAAAAACATGTCAAGACTATTGATGTATATGTTGATTCACCTCCTTTCTCTTAATTAGATTTTGAATGCAATCTGCTAACATATTTATCTCTTCCTGCGTTTATTGAGCAATTAAGGAAATCCCTGAAGGTGCACACCCCGCAGGAATGGTACATATGAACAGGAATATTGTTTGCCCTTGCTGCATTCATAACCTCCTTTTTTGCATTATGGGAGACTTTGTTCGTAAAGATCACTACGACGTCTACATTTCTAATTTTTGAATGTATCCCTACCTTGTGTATGTTGAATACTTTAAGTTCAACCCCACATCTTTTCGCCTCTTTTTTGTAATGCCTTTCCAGCCTCTCCATACCGCCAATTAATGCAATGCACATAGAACCTCCCAGATTAAAACAAGACCTGGGCACGCACTCCCAGGATGGTGACCGTATCCGCTCCGGCCAAGCCCGCGGGATTCCGGATCACCTGGATGTCCGGGCTGATCCGAAGATGATCGTTTACATAAAAGGTGTAATAGACCTCGGCCATCTGTTCGTTGCCCGTATCCATCGGGGCGGCGTCCTCATAGTCTTCGGACAGGCTGGCAAGCCCCACGGCCAGGGCCAGAACATCCTTGTCCCGCCCGGTTAAAGGTCCGCTCCACTCAAAGCCGAGGCTCACGGCCAAGTCCACCTGGCTAACGGATTTGTCCTGCAGACCCGCTCGCAGAAAGCCCGTGAATCTGGGATTAAAGGCCTGGTCCAGGCTCACCCCCAAACCCCGGCTCTTTTCATGGTCGTGAAGAGGGTCTTTCCACCTCTGTATTTCTTCTGAGGTTTGGTCCGTGGCCTCTGCGGCTTCTGCCGGCTTCAGTGAAGAACTGAGGCATACGACGGCCGTCAGGACCCATATTAAAGATTGCGAGGCCTTTTTTCTCATCCTTTCTCCTTGACATGAAGAGAGTGGAAAATTCAAGATTTATAAAATGATTTTGCCTCACACTGCCTGCATCCTGTGCACCCATGGGTCTGGGGCAGGTATTCCAAACACCGGGGACATTTCAGGAGATGCTCGCTGTCCAGCCGGTAATGGCACCTGGGACACGTACGGTGGGCTTCCGGTTTTTTAATCTTCTTTTTCATCCAGAACATGTAACCTCGAATGCGACCGTATTTACGAATAGGGCCACTAAATCAGCCATTGTGAAACCACGCCTCCCACCAGAAAGGCGACCACCCAGGACCCGCCCCAGATCAGTAATGCCTCGCGGGTCCCACGTTCCTTGAACAGGATCATCAGGGAAGCGATGCAGGGAACAAAGAGAGTAATGACGATCAGGGAGACCACGACCTGGGATGGAGACATGGCGAGTTTCGTGAGGCCCGCCGCGCCGAAATCCCTCCGCACCATCCCCATGACAAAGGCCGTGGACGCTTCTTTGGGGATCTGGAGCCATCCCTGGGTCAAGGGGGCAAGGAGCCTCTGCCAGATATCCAGACCACCAGAAACCTGTAATACCGCCACAATGAACGATCCCAGGAAAAACCAGGGGTAGGCCTCCTTCATGAAAAACAAGGACCGGGTCAAGGTCTTTCGAAGGACATTATCCACGCGGGGGAAACGCATGGGCGGAAGATCCATGAGCAGAGCCGAAGATTTACCGGGAAGCATGCGATTCAGAAGTGTCCCAGTCAGCGCCAGGACAGTAAAGATCACGGCCACGTAGAGGAGGACCAGCCCGCCTCCGACAGCAGCCAGCATGCCCGTGATTACGCCCAGCTGGGCGGAGCAGGGGATAGCAAAATTCAGGATCGCCGTGGCGATGGATTTTTCCCTCTTGGTCCCCAGGAGCCGCGTGGTGATGGTCCCGAGCTGGACGCACCCGAACCCGAGGATAATCGGGATCACGGCCCGGCCGTTCAGGCCCAGTCCGGTCATGAGCCGGTCCACCAGGGTGGCCAGTCTCGGCAGATATCCGGAATCTTCCATGAGGGCGAGACAGAGATAGAACCCCATGACCAGGGGGAGGAGAAGGCCGATGAGATAGGTCACGGTCATGGTGAAGAGACCGAACTCACCGGTCAGGATCTGTCCAATGGCCGTGTCCGGATTTACGAAAAATGAGAATAGGCCCCGGACCCACGGTTCATAATAACCCTGCATGATTTTCCCTTCGGTCATGCCTACGATATTGCCGGCCACCCAGACGCCGATGACCTTGTACAAGGCGTAGAGCATCAAAGCCATGATCGGGATGCCGGTCATGGGGTTAATCGCTGCCCGTCCAAGAATCTCACGAATCTGGGTTTTTGTTGAAAGATCCCGGACCACGTGATGAACCGTGTCATTCACCCTGTTCCGCCGGCTGAGATAGAGACTCTCCCTGCCGTCCTGAGGGGAAACGCCATGACGTTCAGAGACAAAGGCATCCCCTTCCATGACCATCAGGGCCTCGGCCTGGGAGCCCACCTGATTCAGCATCTGCTGGAGCCTGGCCTGAAGATCGGGGTCCTGATGTCCTGTCCGTGCCTTGGATAGGGCGTTTCGCACACGGTCCAGACCCTGCTGTTTCACGGCCACGGTCGGAATCACGGCCACGCCCAAGAGATCCTCAAGCAGATCCAGGTCGATCTCCAGACCGGATGTCTTGACTTCATCCATAAAATTCAGGGCCACCACCATAGGCTTTCCCATATCGATCAACTGCCGGGTGAGAAAAAGATCACGTTCCAGGTGCATGGAATCCACCACGTTGAGGACGACATCCGCATCAATAATCATATCCCGAGCCGCGATCTCCTCGTCATTGAAGGAAGATACGCCGTAAATGCCGGGGGTATCCAGGATCTCGAAGTCGCCCATGCGTCCTCTGGCAATCTCCACAGTGGTTCCAGGGTAGTTGGAGACTTCCACATAGATGCCGGTGAGAAAACCGAAAAAAACGGACTTCCCTACATTGGGATTTCCTGCAAGCACAATCCGTCTGTTCGCCGGTTCTGCCGATGCTCCTTCACGGACGGGATGGTGGTGACAGGCAGGTTTTGACTGCATCATGACAAAGGCCCTCCTTCAACCTGGATTACTTCAGCGATCTCCCGGCCGATTGCGATCTCCTGCCGGTTATGCCTGATCATGAAAGGGCCGAAGGGGATTTTTTCCAGGCATTTTAAAAGGCTCCCCTCACAGATCCCGAAACGGATAAGCTGGGTACGGACAGCATCGTCTTCGATGCGGGATATATGGACACTCTGACCTCTCCTGACTTCTGAAAGACACATCACATCCTCCATGACAATAAGATAATGAAAATCATTATCAACAAGAAAATAAAAAAAACTAAGAACGGCACTTGCTGCAAATGCCGTAGAGCTCCATGACATGATGCGTGACTTCGAACCGATATTGGCCGGCAACGGATTTCTGAAGCGATTCGATGCGGTCGTTTTCAAATTCGATGATCGCGCCGCATCGGGTGCAGATCAGATGGTCGTGGTGCTCAATCTGGTTGTCCGGTTCATAGCGGGTAAAACCGTCACCGAAGCTCCTGCCGGCGGCGAGACCAGCGTCAGAGAGAAGTTTTAAAGTGCGATAGACCGTGGCATAACCGACTTGGGAGGAGATCTTCTGAACACGATGATGAAGCTCCTCGGTGCTCATATGTCTCTGGTTTTCAAAAAAGGTGCGGGCAATCAGCTCCCGTTGTCCGGTCATGCGCAGACCTTTGGATGAAAGATAATTCTGGAATTGGTCGAGCATCTTCTTCAACAAAGGGATATCTCCGAAATTGAGGCAGTCTGTTTATATAGATAGATAATACTGAAAATGAAAATCATTGTCAATAGAAAAATAATATTTCAATAAAAAATATTCTTCTCACGAAACGGATTGATATCTAAGCAGTTTTGTTCTTTTTGGACTCGAAGCGAAGTTCGCCGGTATAGACGGGAATAGCGAATTTCAGCATCAGGGTGTAAATAAAGGCGCCGAGTGCCCAGATCCCCATGGTAATCAGGATTTCATAATTTGTCGGCGAGTATTCATAGATCTCGCCGAGCGTTGTCGGCACAAAGCCCGGGACCACGACCCCCATCCCTTTCTCGATGTAGATCCCCATCAACATGCAGATACACGCGGTATTGAGGGTCAGGAAATTCTTACGGGTACTGGGGGTCAGGAAGAGGATAAGGGCCGTGATATTCAGGATCACGGACCACCACATCCAAGGGACCATGCTGGTTTTGCCGTGAAGCCCGAAGAAGAGGTACTTCATGGGAGCAAGATGGATGCTTCCTGAATAAAACTCCTTGAAGACTTCCGCCCCGAAGAGGAAGAGGTTGAGACACATGGCATAGGCGATGAGTTCCGCAATCTTGAAGATGGCCTTGTCTTCGATCTCAATACGTGAGACCTTGCGGATGATCTGGAAGAGAACCAGCATGATCGCCGGCCCGGAACAGAAGGCCGATGCCAGGAATCTCGGCGCCAGGATGGAGGCGTTCCAGAAGGGGCGTGCCGAGAGGCCGTTATAGAGAAAGGCCGTGACAGTGTGGATTCCCACGGCCCAGGGGATGGAAAGGATAATCAGGGGCGCAATGAACTGAAGGCTGTACTCCTTGCCCAGAGAAAGCTTGTAGAGCGCATAAAGGAAGATGGTCAGATTGATGACGAGATATCCGCTCAGGACCACCACGTCCCACGCCAGGAGGGAACTCGGAAAGTTCATGGCTCCAACGAAGGGGAGCAGATGCCAGATACGCGTGGGTTGCCCCATGTCCACCATGACAAAGAGAATGCAGAGGATGACCGCCGTGGTGGCGAGCATCTCCCCGAGAATGGCGATCTCTTTGATCGGTTTGAAGTTGTAGATGTAGGCCGGGACCACCAGGACAACTGCTGCAGCGGCCACACCCACCAGAAAGGTGAAGTTGGAGATGTAGAGCCCCCAGGAGACCTGGTCCCGCATGGCTGTAACGATCAACCCCCGGTTGAGCTGCTGGACATAGGCCGCCAAGCCTACGAAGATGAAGAAACTGAGGAACGCGAGCCACATGTAATATTTTCGGTCCCCGATGGTGATCTGTCTTAATGCCTTGAAAAAGTTTCGGATGATTTCAGCCATCGCTGTTTCCCCTCGTCCAAAAAATGTTTATGTTGCAAAGAAGTAATAAAATTTTGGATAGGTATTCAAATCCTCTTTCAGCCGGAAAACGCGCTTGTTTTCGATGCAGTAACGGATTTCGCTCGCCGGGTCGAGCAGGTTCCCGAATTTCCTTGCCCCTACCGGACAGACCTCCACGCAGGCAGGATATTTCCCGGCACGGGTTCTCTGTATGCAGAAGGTGCATTTCTCCACCACGCCGTTGTATCTCGGCCGGTTTCCGAGATAATGGGTTTCAGGATTCAGTTCGTCCGGCGGGATATTGGGTTTGGACCAGTTGAAGTGCCGCGCCCCGTAAGGGCAGGCAGCCATACAGTAGCGGCATCCGATACACCAGTTGTAGTCCACCACCACGATCCCGTCCGGTTCCTTCCATGTGGCCTGTGTGGGACAGGCACGGACGCAGGGCGGGTTCTCACACTGCTGGCATTGTACCGGCATATAAAAATGGTCCGGCTCAGGGACCTCGGCAGGATTGTAATAGGACTCTGAGTTTTCGAGATCTACCCATTTTTCCCCGTTCTTGAATCGAAGGACTGTAATCCAGTGGATCTGAGGGTCACGTGACTGATTGTTCTCCCCGACGCAGGCATAGACGCAGCGGCGGCAGCCGATACAGCGCGAAAGGTCTAGTCCATACCCGAATAGTACACCCGGAATAGCGGGAGTGGCCTTGACCGAAACCTTTTTACCATACTCCTCGGAATAGGTCTTCTCGAAACGGTCAAGGACCTCCTGAATCTCTTGTTTACTCATTTCCCTGAAATGTTTCTGGAAAAAGACATCCAGAAATGAGGCGTCCGCCTTCTTAGTCAGAGGCAGAGCGGATGCGGCCAGGCCCATGGCAGAGCCTTTGATAAAGTTCCTCCGGTTTAATTTGATGCCGAGCGGGTTGTTGCGAATCTTTTTTGACATAAGGATCCATCTCCTTATAAAAGGGTCATCATTTGGGAAACCTTTTTTGCTTCTTCTCCCATCTATTTGATAAGAAGGGTTCGAGGATTCAAGGGGTCAAGGGGTCAAGTGAAATACTGAAACGCAAGCAAAATCTCCAGAGAAAAACACTGGAACCCTTGAACCATAGGACCCTCGGCCCCTTATGTTTTTAGCACTTCACTTGACCCCTGGAATCCTTGACCCCTTGACCCCTTGACCCCTTGACCCCTTATGTTTTCACCCACTCTTTTGGATATGGTCCTTATTTTATATCCTCAGGCCGCACAGGCGGCGGTTTGGGCGCCAGAGGTTTAAAACGAGGCTGGTGCGGGTTGTGGCAGTGCACACATAACCGGTAAAGTTTCTTGCCGTTCCACTCTCCGGTCCTCTTCCCGTGGACCCCGGCCTTCCAGTCCCGGAAATTGGTCCCGTGGCACTGGCCGCAGAGAAGGTAGGATTCCTTAAAATCGATCAGTCGGCCGTCGATCAGATGGAGTTTGTCCCGGTCGTCCGCATTATGGCAATCCAGACACCACTGTTGGGGCCCGGCATGTTTCAGTTCAATATCCTGGTGGAACATCTCCAGTTTTCTTCGCTGTTTATTGGGCTTCATCTCTTTATGGCATCCTGAGCAGGGGAAGATCCCTTCAGAGAATGGGGGAGGGGGGACGAAGAAATCAGGGATATCGGGATTCTGGGAACCACCTTTGTAGACTGTGTCTGTATTGTTGGAAGTGTCTTGATGATCTGTGTTGCCTGAATCCAAGGCTATGACCGGTAAAACCAGGATCCAGGTAATTAGGATAAAAATAGGCAGTACTGCTGACCCTCTCCTCATATTCACCCCCCATGATTTAATGAAGAAGAGCTACCATTCATTCATCGGAATATGAGTATATGGTGATAAATTTAAAAATGCAAGATTTTTTTTAATGGTAGCGTTTGAGTCTCTCGATCAGCGTCGAACGGGATATCCCGAGCCGTTTTGCAGCCAGTGACTTGTTGCCGTCCAGTTTCTTTAAGATGGTCAAGATATATTCCCTTTCCAGATCTTCAAGCTTGAGATCCATGGATACAGGCACGGTCTCCTTGAATCTTTCGGCAATTGCGGATTTGCAGAGTTCTAAAGGGAGGTGTTCTCTGTCGATGGGTTTGCCTTGTGCAAGGATCACCGCTCTCTCGATCACGTTCCTGAGTTCCCGGACGTTCCCGGGCCATGAATAACTCATCAGCAACTCGAGCGCTTCCCCGGTCATGGTCCCCTCGGACCGCCCCATCTCCTGGCTGTGGAGATGTATAAAGTGATTCGCCAGCAATGGGATATCCTCTTTTCTTTCTCTAAGCGTTGGAAGACGGATCTCCATGACCTTGAGGCGAAAATACAAATCTTGCCGGAAAAAATTTTTTTCTACCATGTCCAAAATGTCCCGGTTAGTTGCAGCGATAATCCTTACATCGGTTTTTATTTCACGGGTTCCTCCCACACGGCGGAAAGGTTCGCCTTCCAGAATACGCAGAAGTTTGGGTTGAAGAGAAGGGGTCATCTCGCCGATTTCGTCGAGGAACAGGGTACCTCCGTCAGCCAGTTCAAAGAGCCCCTTTTTAGTCTCCTTTGCGTCGGTGAAAGCCCCTCTTTCATGTCCGAAGAGTTCATCCTCCAGGAGGTTCTCAGGAAGGGCGCTGCAGTTGACCTTGATCAGAGCCCCATTGGCCCGGGCGCTCTGGTAGTGGATTGCGTTGGCGGCGAGTTCCTTTCCGGTACCGGATTCCCCAGAAAGGAGGACCGGTGTCTTGGGCGCATCTGCGACCATTCTGATCAGGTGATGTAACTGACGGATGGCCGGGCTGCTGCCGAGAATCGGTGTTGAAAGAGAGGTGTGTTCCCCCTGTTTCCGAAGGCGTTTGACTTCGTCTTTTAACTGGCGGGTCTCCAGTGCCTTCTGGATGACCAGACGCAGTTCATCCAGTTCAAAAGGTTTATTGATGTAATCATAGGCCCCGCTTTTCATGGCCTGGATGGCGGTGGGGACCTCGGGGTAGGCGGTCATGATGATCACGAGAAGATCCGGAACGGTCTCCCTCATTTTCTTGAGCAGACTGAGTCCATCCATGTCAGGGAGCCTGATGTCCAGCAGGACCAGGTCCGGCTGGTTCTTGAAAAACTCCTCCATGGCTTTTTTACCGTTGGGGGCGCAGAATACCTGTTTCCCTTCCTGCTGGAAGAGATCCCCCAGGGTGCAAAGCATGGACTCGTCGTCTTCAACAATAAGCAGATTCGGTTTCATGTGATATTCGCTGCAACCGGTAACCTCACGGCCTGTAAAAGGATTGAGAAGGTCGTTCCTTTTTCCGGAAAACTTTCCATGGAGATGGCGCCGTGATTCTCCATCACGATCTGGTGCGTGATGGAAAGTCCAAGGCCCATGCCATTGGGTTTTGTGGTAAAGAAAGGTTCAAAAATCTTTGGGCGCAATGACTCAGGGATTCCCTGACCTGTATCGGATACGGTGATCATGACCTTTTCTGACGACGTTGCATCCACGACATCTTCCTTTTGGGCATGGACGCTTATGGTGATGGCACCGCCTTGAGGCATGGCCTGGATCGCATTCAGAAAAAGATTCAGAAAGACCTGCTGCATCCTCTGGAAATCGACCTGTACAAGGGGGAGATGATGTTCATACGCCTCCCGCAGTTCAACCCCATGTGTTTCGGCTTCTTTTTTTACGAAGAGGATCACCTCCCGGATGATCTGCCGGATATCGCAGGGGGCGAGTTGAGGTTTGACCGGCCTTGCAAAAGAGGAGAAGGTCTTGAAGAATTTGCTGAGCCGGTCAATCTCATTGAGAATCCTTTTCAGGAAGATGCTGTGAACGTTCTGCTCACCCAGTTTCTCATTTAGCAGTTGGATATTGGTCTTCATGGAGGCCAGGGGATTGCCGATCTCATGGGCTATGCCGGCAGAGAGACCGCCCAAGGCGGCCATTTTGTCCGCCTGGAAAAGCTGCTGCGTCCTCTTCTCAACCTCTTGCTGAAGATCTTCATTCCATTGTATGAGGCGGCGCCGGGATTCCTTCAGCCGCTGAGCCATGAGGTTGAATTGTACGGCAAGATCCTCGATCTCATCGTTGGTCTGAACCGTGATTTTGTGGTCAAAGTCTCCTTTTGCGATAAGCTGGGCACCCTTATGAAGCATCAGGATGGGGCGGATAAGGTGGTGCGAGGCTGTAATGCCGAGGAGGGTGCCGATGACGGCCAGGGCGATGACCATGATGCCAAGAAAGAGAAGAAATCTTCTGACAGGGGCATATACAACCGAGCGTGAGAGGTCAATGACCATGACCCAAAAATTATCCGATTCACTGATGCCGGGAAAGATAGGGGCATAGGACAGAATGCGGTTCTTTTCTTCAGCGATCAGCCCTTCGTGACCGGAAAGAATCTTCTGGATGGCCGGTTCATCGAGCGTGCCGGGGAACCCGCCCAGAATGGGATATTGTGTGTTGTTGTCGATATTATACAGAAACCCGCCATGGTGATCCATGAGATAGGTGTTGCCCAGGGCGTCTTCACCGGAGCTTGCAAGCCTTGCGATATCCTTGACGAGAAACCGGAGTGTCAAGATCCCTTTTTGCGTATGCCCCCGGTCATAAATTGCCGTAGAATAGATCAGGGTCTGTAAATCATCTTTTCCTTCCATGGATCCCAAAGGTGAAGAGGTAATGATAATTTCTCCCCGACTCGTATCCAGGGCCTTCCAGAAAAAGTCTTCCTTGCTGAAATTCAGAGACGGGTCCGGTCCTTGGATCATGAGCTTCCCATCCCTTCGGAACACCCGAAGGACCTGCTCCCCTTTGGGATTTAACAGGAGGATCTGACTATATAAAGGGTTTTCCTCAGCGAGGTCCTCCAGCGAGCGGATCAGCATTCGGTTCAGGTTGTTTCTGCCGACCACATTACCAGGATAAAATTCCGCAAAGGTGATCAGAGAAGGGGATTGGCTGAGAAGCCGGAGGTCCTTTTCAGCGTGCCGCAGCGCGTCCTGTATCCGTTCCACCTTGGCGGTCAGTGCAGAATGGACCTGCATGATGGCGCTGTTTTGGAGAGCCTTCTTCGAACTGGTCAGACTAAAGCTTCCCAATACCAGAACAGGGATCAGTCCAATCGTAAGAAAAGCAAGAATCAGTTTTGCACGTATTCTCAGATGAGAGAAGAGTCTATTCACGCTCATAGACGGTTATATACAGGAATTTATGCAAAAAGTCAACGTGTTGGAAGACCGGCAGGGCATGAGTCTGAGCGGAGTGTTTAAAAAATCTGCATGGAACATGCGACACTCCGTAGGAGAACCCATCGCACTCAACACTCTGATATTTGACGGCTTCGTAAAAAGTCCATCTGCGGCGTTGCGCTGCGTCCTTCGTCATTGCAGCGTACGTCTAAGTACGCCTCATTCCTCAGGACTTGCGCGCCTTGCATCTGGGCCTTTTTACTT
>CAKKPE010000059.1 GCA_919901565.1 bacterium | reverse complement strand
AAACCGGACATTCCTATTTTGGTAAGAATAGGACATTTCTATTTTGGCTTTACATATAAGAAAAGGGGGGTTGTATTTTTTTATCTGGACAGGTATAATACCATCTTTAAGAATGGATTTGTGAGGATGATTCATGGAAAAAGGGAAAAAGATCAAGATCGTCTGCCCGGAATGCCATAGTGAAATCATCGTGGATTCAATCTCTTGCAAGATCCTTTATCACGAGCCAAAAAAAAATGATGAGGCCTCTCCAAAAAAGAAATCCATCCAGGAACTTCTAAAGGAGATGGCAGAACAGCGTGAAAAGACCGCAGCCCGTTTCGAGGAAGAAAAAGAGGCATTGAAACACCGAAGCGAATATCTTGAAAAGAAATTTGAAGAGATCAAAAAACATGTGGAAACCAACGATAACACCCCTCCACCTCACCCCTTTGATTACGATTAACTCATCTTTCAGATCCATAAAACCATGACGACCATAAATGAAAAAATCGATCTCATTGGGATTGGCCGTGAAGAACTCTGCAGTCTTGCTTCCGGTTTCGGGATGAAACCCTTTCGGGGAAAACAGATTTTCCAATGGATCCATAAGAATGGGGAGATCTCATTTGACAGTATGACCGACCTTTCCAAGGGAGATCGGGAAATCCTGCACCAGAGGTCCCGAATCCTCCTACCGGTACTGGCAGATAAGCTTTGCGCCTCTGACGGTACGGAAAAATATCTCTATCATCTGACGGATGGGCACACCATAGAAGGCGTCTTGATCCCGGATGAAAAGAGATTGACATTGTGTGTCTCCACTCAGGTTGGATGTGCCATGGGATGTACGTTTTGCCTGACCGGCCAGGGAGGCCTGGTCCGGAACCTGACCGCTTCCGAAATCGTGGGTCAGGTCCTTCTGGCGAGAAGAATGCTCCAGGGACATCGCCCCCTGACCCATATCGTACTCATGGGCATGGGCGAACCATTGGCCAATTATGAAAATACCATACAGGCGGTGAGGATCCTGCTCGATCCGATTGGGGCTGATTTTTCCAGAAGGAAGATCACACTCTCGACATGCGGCCTGATTCCGGGAATAGAGCGGCTTGCAAAGGAAAACATAGGGATCAACCTGGCCGTGTCTCTCAATGCATCCGAATCTTTTAGCAGAGACCGGAT
>CAKKPE010000058.1 GCA_919901565.1 bacterium | reverse complement strand
AGAGACCGGATCATGCCGATTAACCGGACCTATCCCATGGAAAAACTCCTCAATGTTCTTCAGGACTACCCCCTCCCTGTTCGAAGCAGGATTACCTTCGAGTATGTACTGATCCACGGGATCAATGACTCCCCTGATGATGCAAGAAGGCTGACACGGATTCTTCGGGGTATTCGTTGCAAGATCAACCTCATCCCATACAATCCAATCCAGGGAATGAGTTTTGCACCCCCGCCGAAAATTCAGATCCAATCATTCCAGGACATCCTGCTCCAGAACAGATACACTGTCATGATCAGGGAGAGCAGGGGGCGGGAGATCTCAGCCGCCTGCGGTCAACTCAGGGGAAGTGCAGGTTCCTGAAGGAGATTGTTTACGGCCTTCGATAAGATCCGGTTTATTACTTCTTCTTTTTCAGCTCTTCGTTAATAATCTCCTTGAAACCATCCAGAGACCGGTTGGTCAGAAGCCGTCCGTTGATGAAAATGGTGGGGGTCCCTCTGACACCTGCCAGATTGGCATCAGATACATCTTTATCGAGGGCGCTTTGATGCTTCGGATCCTTAAGGCTCTTCTGAAAGGCGTCCATGTTCAGACCGAGTTCCCGTGCCATGTCAAGGAACTTCTGGTCCGAGAGCGTACTCATATTTGCAAAAATCTTCTCCTGGTATTCCCAATATTTCCCCTGCTCTGCTGCGGCCAACACAGCGACCGTTGCCTTCCGGGAAAACGCATGCGACGGGATAGGATAGTGCTTAGTTACCAGCTTGACTTCTTTGGGGTATTGCTCCAGCACCTGCTGGAGTAACGGCGAAAGCCGTGCACAGTAGGGTCACTGGAAATCTTCAAAAACGGCGATCACCACCGGCGCATTCGCCGGACCTTTAAAGGGGGATCCTTTGACATCAATATTCTGGATAAAGCCGACCTTGACAATAGAGAGTGTTTTTGTCCTCTCATTGGTCAGGAAGAGCTGGTCTCCCATGGGTGAAACGGCAATCTTGTCAGTCCCATTGTCGACGGAGATCCTCCCTTCAATCGACTTGCTGGCCAGTGAATAGATCTGAACCTGACCCGCTGTCAGGATATAGACCCATTTCCCGTCCGGGGTGGAGGCAACATCAATCGGCTTCTGATCCAGGTTCAACGTGGAAATGGTACTCGATTCCACCTCTGCGTGAACGATTAGAGGCGGCCAACAGGTAAAAAGAAGAAAGATCATGGATAACAGAACTAAACACTTCTTTCTTTTGCCCATATATTACCCTCCATATAAGTAAAAAGTTTTCATAACATATCCAATACCTTCATTTGAGTCAAGAAGAAAAATTCCTGCATTAAGTTCAACCCATTTTATTTGATTCTCTCAAAGTACCCTCCAAAGGCGCAGGACCGGCAAAGGTTCTTTCCATCCATCTGCACATCCCGCATGTCCTGAACCCAGTCACCGCACTGATCACAGCGCACACGCCTGACAGGACGGCCGGGCATATCCTGTATGGGAACGGCAACCCGCACCTCCCGAGTCTCGAAAAGTTCTTCCTCTGGCATGACCTTATAGGATTCCCTCTGCTGATCATATTTTTCCGTGATATTGGGTGCATATTTCAAGGCCAGTTCCCTTGAGGATTCCCTGGCCCGGATTCTGACTGCCCTTCCGGTCTCCAGGTTGACAAAGGTAGCGGCCATGATACCGTAATCCATGATTTTCAAGGTCCGTTTACCTACGCGGCATCCGGTAACCGCCATGATTGCATCCGAGGCGCATCGATCCATTTCCACATAGACGATGATCTTCTTGCGTTCCGCTTTGGACTTGGGATCTTTTATACCGATTTCACGGCAGCCGGTGATGGCCATCCTTGTTCCAATCACCTGCCCCGGGCACTCCTCTCCATGGAACGCCACCGATTCTTTCAAGCATTCTTCCAAGGTTTTCATTCTTATCCCTTTTCCTGCCGCTCATTTCCTGTCCCGGGTCCTACTTCCCGAACGGGCAGACAGGAAAACGACAGATCTTGCAGTTCAGACAGAGTCCGCCGTGTCCAAGGGCCGCAAGGGCCTCCCGTCCGATCCGTTCTCCGGCCAGAATACGCGGGAAGATCAGGTCAAAAAGGGTAATATCGTGGAACATCCCGCATGCCGGCACACCGATCACAGGCACCTCACCAATATACGCAACCATGAGCATGGCCCCTGGAAGGACCGCCGAGCCGTAAGTGATCTCCCTTGCTCCGGCATCGGCCACCGCAAGACGGGTCACATCGTCCGGATCCACCGACATCCCGCCGGTCGTTACAATGAGATCCGATCCCGCCGCTATCAGATCCAGTATATGTCCGGCGATAATCTCCCGTTGATCCTGGGCATAACGCACGTCTGATATCCTGGACCCGATCTCAGTTACCTTCCTGGTAATCACCGGCCTGAACTTGTCCTTGATTCTCCCATAGTAAACCTCGTTCCCGGTTATCACAACCCCAACGTTGGTTTTTAAAAGCGGGAGCACATGCACAATTGCGCCGGCTTCCTTGCAGATCGCCACAGCCTTGTCGATAGTTTTTTTTTGAATGACCAACGGTATGGTGCGGGTTCCGGCCAGGATCTCTCCCTGCCTGACATACGTATTGGTATGCCGTGTTGCGCACATGACCTCGCCTATAAGATTAAAACGGTACAGGGCCTGAACATTAACCTTCAGCAGACCGTCGTACGATGCGGCAAGTTCGAGCTTCCCTTCTCTGGGTTCTCTGGAAACCGTTACCCCTTTCCCTGCCAGCACCGAAGCCAGTTGCATGGCCGCATCATTTTCATGCATTTCATCAACGCCGATCTCCAGAACATAAAGATGTTCCTTGCCGAGATCTCTAAGGTGTTCTATATCCGATTCGGTGATGATATGCCCTTTCCTGAAGGCCCTTCCCTTGAACTGGCCCGGGATAATTTCTGTAATGTCATGGGCCAGCACGGTTCCCACGGATTCCTGCACCGGCAGCGTCTTCAACATTACGCCCTCCCTCTTTATTTAGCGGGTACAGACAAGTGTTATGCATCCAGTGTATAACGGTTTACAATAAAATCTTCCGAATATCTTCCTGAACCGTTATCACAGATCAATCTCTCTATTCAAGAGAAAAGTGGAACCCCTGAATCCCCTTACGCCTCAACGCTGTCCCCTTTGGTGTGAACCAAAACATTCCGGACATTTCTCACCCGGGATGCCATGAAATGTTTTCCCGCAGATACGACAGTGTTTTGCAGCCACACCAATCAGTTCCTTCTCCCCCCCATCGAGAAGTTCTCTAAAAAATACGGTCTCAGTAAACGATATGGCCTTTGGAAGGCAAGCCTCCCCGCAAATTCTGCATCCGGTGCATTTTGAAGTGCTAAAAAACAGGCGGGTTCTTTTCTCATCTTCATCCACCTCCCTGCGGATGGCCCCCGTAGGACAGAGGGTCTCGCACACATTGCAGCCGATACAATCCATGGAAATATTAAGGTCGATGACTGGAAAAATATTGAGAGAGAGCGACTTTTCCCGGTTCTCCCCCAGCAAAGGGAGCAATTGCAGAAGAAAGGATCGAGCGGGATTCTCCCGGTGAGACCACCGAATTTCGCTGCGGTCCTCCTTGGACTCGGGCATCAGGTCCATGGTGGTCTCCACGGTCCGCTTACGGAAAAGATTGAATAATTCCCTGCGCCCTAAACCCTCACTGGAGAGGCCATCTGTTCCAGTCGAAGGCTCTTTGAGTAAATCAAAATTCTCAACTTCTTCGATCCTCCCTGCAGGAATGTCAAAACATGCAAGCAGTTCCGCCGTCCTCGTCAGAAGTTGTTCATACCGCTTCATCCCTGCCGAAAAAGGGCAGGCCCCGCATCCCATCCGTCTTATCTGTACCTTTTTTGCGCCCCAGGCAAAGGGGGCGATCAGATAAGCTTCGGACAATCCGGCCAGGCAAGGAAGCACCACAATCCCCGCACCCGTTTTCCTCTGATTCATGATACATGTAAACCTCGCAATGGCGTCTGATTCCAGTCCTTTTTTGAGTTGTTCACGGCGTTCTTTCTCTTTGCGGCCGTTTAACGTGAATACGCCGTTGGGACAGGCCGGTATACATATTTCGCACCCGGAGCAATTCTGCCCGAGGGTCACAGATCCCGAGTGAATATTCACTGAACCGGAAGGGCATACCTCCTGGCATGCCCGGCAATTTGAACGGGGGTACCGTATCCTAGAACAGAGATGGGAACGGATCCGGATATCCGATTCCCTGGATAATTTTTCAAGTACACGGTTTAAAATACCGTTTTGAATCCCCATGTATCCTCTTCCTTCAGATAACCTGAAAAGACAGCTGTATAATATTACAAATATGATTAGATAATCAACCGGGAGATATCTGAAAGTCCCTTTTATTCCTCTTTCAATGAATTATTTTCAAGTTCCCTGAAGAGGTTGAGGCAGTTCTTCCCTGATGCCTTGGATCGATAAAGGGCTTTATCTGCGGCATCTATTAAGCTTTTGATGTTCCTGGCGTCTTCCGGATAGGTAGCCAATCCCACACTGATGGTAAAATTGCCGAGGGGCTGGTTTTCCTCGTAAGGAAAGTAAAACTTCTCCACCTCATTCCGGATTCTTTGACCGATAACAATGGCCTCGCGTTTTGATGTCTGAGGCAGGACAACCGTGAACTCTTCACCCCCATATCTCGCCACAAAATCGATATTACGCACCGTTTCCCGTATCACAGCGGCAACACTCCGAAGTGCCTCGTCGCCGGCCAGATGACCATTCTGGTCATTGTACCATTTAAAGTCATCTACATCGATCATCATGAGAGACAGGGGATAGCTATGACGCTGGGCCCTTGCGAGTTCTTCTGTGGTCCTCTCAAAGAAATAGCGCCTGTTCAGCAAATTGGTTAAGTGGTCCGTAATCAACACCTGTTCCATTTCCTTGGACCTCTGATAAAGCTGTGTCCGTTCGAGGGCAATGGAGACCTGAGAAGCAAATATCTTGACAATCTTAAGATCGTCCTCGTTGAATATTTCCCCTGTGATTTTGTCTGAAATGTTCAAAACACCAATAGCTCGATCCTTCATGATCAAAGGAACACTGATAAAGGACTTGGTCTTGTATTTCATTTTTTTTCTTTGCTGGACCCTGTGATCCTTTTCAATGTCCTCGACCAGGAGCGGCTCTCCGGTCTGGAATACTTTCCCTGCGATGCCATCTCCGATTTGGATATGGAGATTCCGGATGACATTTTCAGACATCCCCTTGCAGGCCTTGACTGAAAGCTCCTTTGACGACTCATCCAATATCATCAATGAGGCTTGCTCTGCCTTGACAATTTCCGTGGACCTGTTCAGGATCAGCTGAAAAAGCTCATTGTATTCCCGCGTCTCACCCACCTCATTTGTAAGCATGCCGATATTGGTAATGTCCAGAATCCGACTTGTGAGTTTCATTCTGAGTTCCACATTCTGGATGGCCATGGCAGCCTGATCACAAAAAGCATGAATCATTCTGACGTTGTTTTCAGAGATCTCTGTGTTCACTATGCAGATCAGCCCTCTGACATTTTGGCCTAAATGTATGGGGAAAAGGTACGCTGAATGGACCTCCTCATTTAAACCCATTTTATCGATCTGGATCCTGTCTTTTGTATATACGGGTTTGTGATCTTTGAGTATCTGACTGACGATCCCATGCTGGATGTCCGGATTGAAGGACGATAGTCCTAAGTTTTCCTGTCCGTAATAAGATTGGGTCAGGAATTTCTTGCCGGACGGCTCCATGAGTATCAGGGAACATCCTGTGAGATCAAAAAGAATGGCGAGAGAATTGATGATGACTCCGTGAAGTCCATGGCTGTCCATGGCCAGGTTGAGATCGTTCCCAAGATGGAAGAGGCTGAACAGTCTCGAATAATTCTGCCCGGATTGCTGCGTCCGGTTATAGGAATCAATCAGTGCCTGGCCTACAGAGGCTAAGTAATCCACAGCGTTTTGGACTTCCCTATATTTCCCGATTCGA
Organism: bacterium; assembly: GCA_919901565.1. Lineage (GTDB taxonomy): Bacteria > CG2-30-53-67 > CG2-30-53-67 > CG2-30-53-67 > CG2-30-53-67 > CG2-30-53-67. The sequence goes on along the minus strand of CAKKPE010000058.1, from coordinate 53,892 downwards.
AGTTCTCCGATTGCCTTGAAAAGATCATCATGAGTCAAACCGGATTCGGCTGCCAGTTCCACATATCTCGAAAGGACCGGAGCCTCTGCAAAGATCTTGCCTCCGAAAATAGCACCGATGACGTGGTGATTGACCTTGAAAGGAGCCGTAAAACAGAGAAGACCTGCATAGCATGTAAATACCGCCGCATCCCCTTTGCGGAGTGAACGCGCAATCATCTGCCCGCACTGAGACCGACATCTTGCCAGCCCCTTTCCCGTGCCTCGGATCAGTTTACACAGGCTGCGTTCCTGATAGGGTTTACCGATCAAGGTCCCATCAGACCCCACGCATTTGATCGTCAGGCCTGCCAGATGGGCAAAACCGGACATGGACCGCTGCCATGTTTCAGAAACCAGGAGTTTCCTGAAGTCTTTTTGATCAAAAGGTTTCATCTGACTATCCACTCATTCTCCACCTGAATACATAAGGCACACTCTCTCATTAATAATATATGCAAATTTCGTGCTAACTTCACCGCATAACAATAAAATATAACATTTTTTTAGGACGATACAACTTATTGATTTGACAGGTTTATTTCACCCATCACAAGTCGTTTATTTATTAGCACAAAACCGATTTTATGCTATTTTTATAAAAATGGTAATATTTTACATAAAATATGTAATGTTTTTCCAATAATGGAAAAACATTTCCACTTTAATGAAATTTATCAATATATATGAAAATTAATTTTTAAAACAAATTTCTCTTCTCTACACACAAAAAAACCTCATCACTCTGCACCATTGATGAGGTTGTTCCGCCGTTGCTTTAAATGACGGCAAGGCCGCGTGATCTGATTCGCCGTCAAACACCATGAGTTTGTTGAAATGTATTTAGATTACATGCGAAATAATCTTGGTATTTTTTGCAGAGAATTGAATGCGTTGACAAAATGTTCTTTTTTCAACCGGTTAGTTAGAGTTCTCTCATTGATCATACCGTCCATCCATGATCGCAGGTACGAATGAATCAGGCCGGCATGAAAAAATACATACCATAGTTTTCTGGATATCTCAAGAAAAGCTCATTCCGCTTGTAGAGATAATCTCATAACTGAAGCATCTTCTTTTGTATCCGCATAATATTTTTTCCTGACCCCGATTAATTGAAAACCTACTTTTCTATAAAGGCTTATGGCTGCAATATTCTTCTCTCTGACTTCAAGAAAAATGTGGGCACCCCTGTTTAATTTTACCTTATTTATAAGAAATATTAATAATGCGGTGGCAACCCCTTTTTTACGATGTGCAAGTTCCACGCAGAGGTTTGTGATAAAGGCCTCGTCCAGGACCATGAAAGATGTGAGATATCCGATCACATCTCCTTCATATTGACAGACGAGGTTTATCCCATTGCGGTCTCGAAGAGCGCTCACAAAAGATGCTCTGGTCCATGGAGTGAGAAACGTAGACCCTTCCATTCCGAGTATTCTATCGACATGCTTCTCGCTCATGTCCTGAATACAAAGGTCTTTCTCAGAGATATGCTGGGCCATCATGCACGGTTCCTGTAAAGGATTTCCGCCTCGGATCTCCGGATGTAGTTCGGAACCAATGCTCCATGGCCAACTGTCTGTGAGACTTTCAATTTTTGAACAGCGATCTCACCGATGGCCGCAGCAGAGGGAAGATTCAATGACCCAGGGACAAAGAACGCAAATGAGGGCAGGTGTTCTTTCAGTATGGCTTTGTACTTTACAGCCCCTTCACCGACAAATAGTGTAGGCTCTTTGATCGATTCACACAACCGAGTCGGAGAAATGACCTGTTCCGGAGAGACAGCGCTTATTTCACCGTCTATGGACTTAAAAACAGCAGCATAAACCTCTTGTTTACGTGCATCCAGCAAAGTACATATCGGAAGCCCCACCTCTCTGAAACGATGGGCCAGACCCAACAGCGAGGAAACAGGGATCACGGGCTTGTTCCCGTCGTAGGCCAACCCTTTCGCTGTACTGACAGCGACGCGGATGCTGGTAAAGGACCCGGGCCCCACAGAGACAGCTACGGCATGTATCTCTTTTATGGTTACATTTGTATCTACAAGGATACTCTGGATTGCAGGCAGGAGCCGTTCGCTGTGTGTCACCTTAATGCAGCGGCTATATTCTGAGATCAGCCCTGAGTCTCCTATGAGGGCGACACTGCATACTTCGGTAGAGGCTTCAATGCAGAGAATGATCACAGAACGCCTCCATTTATCTGATGGTTATCTTTCTTCATGAGTCCGTACGCAATATGTTTGTTCATCTTTTCCATTTATGTTTCTTGGAAAACAACCTGTATACCCACTGGTAGAGGCGCCCGGAATGTTCCATGAAATTCCTTCTAAAAAGATTCTGGTTATCCTCATCATCCGGATTACCGTAAACGAACCGGTTTCTTATCTTGGAAACAGCCTTCAAGTCAATATCGAGAAATTGTTTATAGAGCCAGCGTTGGATGAGATTCCATGGACTGCCCATGGTCAATGAAGCACCGAAATCGACCAGATAAGGCTGGTATCCCTTCGCGACGATAATATTTTTTTTGTGTTTCAGGTCCGAATGCACAACCCCTTTGCCATGCACACGCCGTACAAGATCTTCAAGGGCATCAAAAAATTCCGGGGGGATCGGGGCATTCTTTGGAAATGCAGACAATGGAGTCCCCTCTATATATTCGAAGATGAACCCATCCTGATCTATGACTTTATACAACTTCGGAATGCCGGGCAGATTAAAAAGCAGATGATAGATCCTGCACTCACGGGACAGCAGCCATCTTCCGAAAAACAGCCTGTAAATCCGGCTCTTCCCAGCTATATCCTTTACAGCGGCTATACACCCGTCAACAGAGATCTTATAGATATCCCCCTGATTTCCTTCTCCTATTACACCCACCTTATACATCTCAATATCCTGGCGGTGTACCTTACCGAAAATATCCATGCTGGCTCGGCTCCATGGACAAACTTAATTTTATTTAAATCTGTTCCAGAAGTACCTCCTCTTTTTCTTCTCCTGATCTTTCAAGACAGGCGTTTTTTCTCCCTCAGGTGCATAGATCTGTCTGTCATGATCTTGAGATTCCAGCTTAACGTTGATCTGTTCGAGAAGTTTTTGAATCACTTCATCCTTGAACAAGAGTGTATGCAATTTTTCTTCTATCTGTTGCATCTGTCTTTGAATCTCCTGCACGGCTCCTGTAAGATGGCCAATATCAATACCTTCAGGTAGTTCATCTTTTAAAACCGGTTGCGATGTTGCTCCCAATGCCTCTTTCCTATCAGTTTTCTCCATTTCCGCAACGTTATCATTCTCTGGCAGAGTCAGTTCATCAATTCCCATCATCTTCTTCACAACGTCTTTTCCCGGCTCCTGCAATTCATGAATGTCATGTTTACCGCGGAGGTTCAGCATCAGCTCTCTTGTGATCATCTTGAATGTATCCAGGACTCCCTCTCCGGTCACTGCAACTGAATTGTGAAAGGGGACATTCCGGTAGTTCAGACTGCGGTTGAGTTCCTCCGGATCCATGATATTGGGCAGATCACGCTTATTGTATTGAAACAAGAGAGGGATCGTCTCCGGGTCCAATCCGTTGATGATGAGGTTCTCCTTCATGTTCTCAAGACTTTCCAGATTTTTCTCCATCATCTCAGTCTGGGAATCGGCTACAAAAACCACGGCATCAGCTCCTTTGAGTACCAGTTTTCTTGTAGCATTGTAATAAACCTGTCCTGGAACCGTATATAATTGGAACCGGACCGTAAACCCGCGGATCTTGCCGAGGTTTACAGGCAGAAAGTCGAAAAAAAGTGTGCGGTCAGCCTCTGTTGCCAGGGAAAGAAGTTTGCCTCGGGTATCAGCGTTCATCTTGCTATGGATGTACTGGAGATTCGTGGTCTTCCCGCCGAGCCCGGGACCGTAATAGACAACCTTCGCTGTAATCTCCTTGTTCCCATAATTAAACAGAACCATTCTCTTCTCCTTCACAGCAACGACAACATACTATCGATTTTCTACTGACCGGTTTCCTGAACCGGTCTAACAGGAACCTTTTGGCCACGAATCTTCACGAATGAAACACGACAAAAGTACTTCGCGTTAATTCGTGTCCATTCGTGGCTGACTAAGGCATCTCATTGACTCACATGTGTGCCCCTTCCTTGATCAAGTTCACCGCTTTTTCGTCTTCTCCGATCCAACGGTAGACTGTCACAAGATGGGACCGGATTGAATCCTCACCAGGTTTCATATCGAGTGCCTTACGCAAATATTCTACGGACTGGTCGAAAATCCCCTTCTTGTAATAAACCCAACCGAGGGTATCGAGAAAAATAGCATTCTGCGGTTCCGCCTTTAATGCATCCTTGGATAATTTTAAAGCCTCATTCAGGAATTCATTGGATTCTGTATATGCATAAGCAAGGTTGTTATAAAACATGGGATTTGAACCCTGGATGTCTATGGCTTTTCTAAAATGTTGAATTGCTTTCTGGATATTTCCCCTCCTTACTTCACATATTCCAAGTCCGTTGTGAAGTTCAGCACTCTCAGGATATTCCTTCATGCCTTCTTGCAGCAATCGGAAGGCATTCTCTGTCTCTTCTTGTCTCAATAATAACACAGCCAGATTTATTCTGGCAATGAGATAACCGGAATTAAGCTCCAGCGCCTTCTTATAATGCATTCTGGCCTTGTCGATCTCGCCCTTTTTGGAATAGATATTCCCTAAGTTATTATAAGGTCTGGGATTCATTGGTCTATGCTGGATGACCCAAATGTATTTTTGCTCAGCCTGGAGCAGTTGGCCTCCAGAAGACAATTGACCCGCTTCAGTAAACAAGCGATCAACCTTCTCGTCTCCCATACCGGATAGACTGCACCCGGTAGACAATAGACACAGCAGGAAGAGTGCGGCATATTTCTTGAAATCAGAAGACATAAAAGGGAGACTCTATTGAATCGGGATGGCCTTTTTTAAAATATTTCTATTGCCGACTTTGTCTATAGCTACGACTGTCACCCCATCACCTGAAGAGACCTGAGAAAGAACATATTTAAACCGCCCCGTCTTATCGCATATTACAGGGTTATCATTAATCATGACCGATGCATCCGGTTCAGTCTGCCCGCTGATCTGGGCATTCACCTTGCCGGCAACCTTGAGCAGCAGTACATCATCCAGGACGATATCAGGAGGCGTCTGGTCAATGGTTATTTTAAACACGCTGTAATCACTGAAATCCCCTTCCATCCCCTCCGGTGTAATCGAACTCACCCGCCAATAATAGATTCCGCTTCTTAACCCCTGGACCACAACCCCTTTCTCGGATAATCCCGTGCGGACAATAACCAGATCCGTGAAGTAGGGGTCCATCGCCACCTGTATACGGTATGTAATATCAGTCCGGGTGTTACCCCACTGCAAGACCACTTTCATATCGGTCAGGTTTTTGAAGAAAAACTCGGTCAAATTAGCAGGACCCGCAAGCTTGGGAGCCGATGGAAGATCCTTGATTTTTTCAATCTTGCTCTCCTTTGATATGTCTACCGACTGATTCCGTTCAACCTCTACAGACTCATCTCCGACCTGCAGGTTGACTGCTCCGCTGAAAACCTTGAGTTTACTATCCTGCCCCTTGGACACCTGAACAGCCACCTTTGCTTCGGAGATTTTTGCCAAAGCAGTCGGGGTAATAATCACGAATTCTGATCCTTCTATCTTTGGACGGCGTACAACCGCTTCTACATCACTTTCTAAAAGGTTGATGGAGGATTTTCTGATTTTGGTCAGGCGGTTTTCTTTCATATCATGTATAACCACCAGAGAGTCGGGTTTAATGGTTAGTCTGTTGCCTTCATCGAAGAGAACCTCGGCATACCCGCCCGAAAAGGTTCGTATACTGTCCCCTTCATTAAGGATCTGGTCCTTTTCCGCCTTCTCAAACCTCAGATCCTTTTTGGTCTTAACGGTCACATCTCCCTTAACATAGACGAGCCTGGCAAAATAGATATCCATGACATTACTATCAGGTTCTTCCTGTTTCTCTATGCGGCTCTTTTGTATACCGAAAAATGATCCCAGCTTTTTTAAAAAGGTGAGGTGCTCTCCCCCGTTGTTTTTCAGCAAAGACGTAATAAAGGCAGCCAGAACCACGGCCATGAGGAAGATGATAAAGACCCTGACCATGATACGGGGAATCCGAACCATCTTCCAGTCAATCATCGGTTTCTTCAATCTTTTCATTCCCTTTTTTATCATCTGGTTCGCCGCTTTTTATCCATACCTATATTATGCCGGATATCAAGTCATATTCCCTGTTCGATCATGCGATATTGGGACGAACAGACATATTGTTGTATTCCTTTTCTTCCTCTTCCAGCTTTTTTCTTTTCATTCCTTTGATCTTGTGCTTATTGAATGCCTGGGCAAATGCCTCACATACGTCGGGATCAAATCTCGTGCTTGCCCATGTTTTAATGAGTTCCACGGCATCCTCTTCTTCGGTTGCAATTTGGTAAGGCCTGTCGGAGGTCATGGCATCAAAGGTATCTGCCACTGCTATAATCCGGGCCGGCAAGGGAATTTCTTCACCGATAATTCCATCAGGGTAACCATCCCCATCGTACCTCTCGTGATGGTGCCTCATGGATGGAATGATCTTTTGCAGCTGTTTGATGGGAGCCATGATATTGGCCCCTTTCTCGGGATGCTGCTTAATCAGGTTGTATTCAGCCTTGCTCAGGCCGCTCGGCTTTCGCAGAATACTGTCATCGATCCCGATTTTACCAATATCATGGAGCAGGGCCGCGATATGGAGAATTTCCCTTGTTTTCAAATCCAGCTTCATTTCATTCGCTATCGCCAGACTGTATTCCGTCACTCTCTCCGAGTGTCCGCTCGTGTAAGGATCCCTTTCGTCGATTGCGGCAGCAAGAGATGAAATGGCGCTCATAAACAGGCGCCTCATATTCTTGTCATACAAATCCAGCTGTTTAACCATGTAATTAAAGGTCTCAGCAAGCTGACCGATTTCATTCTTTGCGTGCACACTAATCTTCTGTTTGAAATTCCCTTGAGCAATGACCAGGGCACTCTTTGTAAAATTTATGATCGGGACACTGATCCTTCTCGCAAAGAATACCCCGATCGCACAGACCAGAATACCGGTGATAACCCCCCAGACAAGAATCTGATGCTTCATCTCGGCCACTACGGTATAGGCATCCACCCGGGGTTCCTGTACCACCACACCCCACCCTTCAAAGTCCAAAGGAGCATAAGCTCCAAGCATTTCTTTCCCGTCTTTATCCAAAAAGGAAATGGCCCCTCCGGTATTTCCGAAAGCAAGATATTTTCCCACGATCTCCACATCCTTCATGTTTTCCTGCCGGAAAACCCTGGAGCGATCTTTGTCCGCGATCAGACGGCCGGACCGGTCTACAAGATAGGCTTCACCCGACCGTCGGAAGGAGACTTTATCCACGATCTCCCATATTCTCTCCATGGAGAGGTCAGCGAGGAGAATACCATTAATACTGTTATCCAAGAATATCGGCAGTCCGATTGTCACGATGGCGGTCTTCTTCTCCGGAACACTCAGGGGGGCGGCCACGGAGACATTCCCCTGCATGGATTGTTCAAAAACCTGATCCCGTATCTTCTCACGCTCATCCAGGTGTAGCCTGCTCATATCCGGACGAATAACCTCTGCAATGGAGTTTTTCTGCGTATCCATCAGGGTAATGCTGATGAGATCCTTATATTCTTCGAGAAAGAAGAAGAGAAGTTGATATTTCTGGATATCCGAAAAGGATTGTGTCAGGGGGAGGAGACGGGAAATGATCTCCAGTCTCTCCAAGGTGTTCCTCAGATGACTTGAAACCTCATCAGCGGTCTGCCTAGCGCGCTGTGTATGAGAATCCAGCAGGTCATTCTCCAGATATTCCTCATTGATCCTGACAAGATTTCTATCGGATATAATCAGAGGCACCAGGGAAATCAGCAGCATCAGAAAAATCAACTGGAACATCAATCGTCTTTTTGGCCGTATACTTTGCACCTATCCCTCCGGAATTTCCATGGACAGGGAATTTTTCTGCCTTCCGATCATAAAGACCGCATTCCTTGTGTTTTCCTTGACTCGATACATGGACTGATCCGCCAGCTGGATCAGCTCATTCTTATCCTTTACGTGGTTGGGATAGGAAGCAATGCCGAAACTGGCCGTAAGGTGAAAAGCTTCGCCGGTGTCGGAGTAAAATGTATGGTCTTCAATCATTTTTCTCAGGCGTTCAGCAGTTCCCAGGGCCGCTTCAGGCCCTGTCTCTGGCAGGACGGCAATGAATTCATCACCACCGTATCTGCAGATAATATCCATGGGCCTAAGATTATTTTTTAGTATGTTCCCGACATCAATCAGGAGTTGGCTCCCCACCAGGTGTCCAAAACGGTCGTTGATCTTCTTGAAATAATCAAGGTCGAGAAAGATCAGGGAAACCTCGGTATGGTAGCGGTTTGCCCGGGAGATTTCGATATCAAGAGACTGATGCAAGTACCTGAAATTGAAAAGCTGTGTTAATCCATCGGTAATGGCCAATTCCGTGGCCTTTTTATAGAGGAGAGAATTTTCAATAGCGATGGAAGCCTGGTCAACGAGTGTCAGGACGAGATCCATATCCTTTTGATCAAAAGGCTTTCCATTAATCTTGTTGATGACTTCCAGCACTCCCAGGATCTTTCCCTTGCTGCGCAGGGGAACACAGAGAATAGAACGCGTCTTAAAATCCAGGGAATCATCAATCTTGTGACAGAAACGCTTATCCGTCGCCACATCCTCCACGATTATGGGTTCACCATGCAGGGCCACCCATCCGGCGATTCCTTCCCCCACCTTAAGCCGGAATCTCTTGATATCGTGCTTTTTCTCCCCCTCGGCCAATTCAAAGTAGAGTTCATTCTTTTCATCATCCAGCAGCAGGACCGAACCCGCCTCAGCCTTGACCAGTTCATTGGTTTTTTCCATGATGATATCGAGGATACTCCCCGTGTCCAGTGTGGAGGTCAGGGCCTTGCCGACCTTTATGAAGTAGGACAGTTCACTGGTACTCTGATCCAAATCAGACGTGGTACGGATCAGATCCTCAAACTGAGTCCTGCGGGCATCGGCTTTTTCCAAAGCAAAAAGGAGTCTTTTGGGATGGGCCGGCAAAATGAGATAGTCGTCTATCAGTGCGATCTTATGCTGAAAAATAGAATCGAGATCCTCTTCGCTCACAGCCAGGATGATCTGAGAAACCGGATTCTCTTTCTTGGTGGTTTCAATCAGATCCGTATCCCAGGACGACCTTCCTATGATCAGGATGGAACCCGTCTCTGACTGAGGCCCTTGCAGGCGGCAGACCACCGGATCGAATCGGGTTCCTTGCATACAACCCAGCAATGCATCCTCTTCTTTCAGATCAAGACCATGCAGATAGACACTAACATTATTGCCCGTCATAACGACTTCCCGAAAAAAACCATTCCGTTTCCTGTGAAGTGATCACTTACTCTCCATCTGACTGCTACCTGACATTGCGGAAATCTCCACAATGTTCTGCAATATATTCCGGACAGCTCTCCCAGGATCAGAGGATCCGGAAACTGAAGAAAGCACGGCTGCGCCGGCTGCTCCGTTCGAGAATACTCCCTTGATATTTTCCGGGGTGATCCCGCCTATCCCGATCACGGGGACACTGACCGTCCTCGCCACGTCTCCGAGAGTTTCTAACCCCGCCACAGGGACTCCATTCTTGGACCGCGTAGCAAAAACCGATCCAAAACCGATGTAATCAGCCCCTGTTTTCTCAGCCTGCCGCGCCTCCTCAAGGGAATGGGCTGTGGCACCGATGATCATGCAGTACCCCATAAGATCTCGTGCTGCAGGAACAGGAAGATCTTCTGCACCCAGATGGACGCCGTCTGCTTCGGAAAGCATAGCGATGTCGGGCCGGTCATTGATCACCAGATCGGCTTCATACTCTCTTGTCAAGTTCCGAAGCAAGGAGGCTTCCCTGAGCTGCACCACTCCGGACTTCCCTTTTCCGCGGTACTGTATCAAACCGGCCCCTTCCTGAAGAGCCGTCTCTGCAATCTGATACGGGTTTTCCTCTCCGCCGACAATTACGCAAAGTTTCCAGCTCATTCTAATTTTGCGTTTCATATCCTGCATCAGATCTGCACCTTTTCCAAAAATGTGGTATAAACCTCTCCGGCAAGGAATTCCGGCGTTCTCATCACCTTTTTGTGAAAAGGGATCGTGGTCCTGACCCCCTGCACAACAAATTCATCCAGGGCCCTCCGCATGATGGCAATGGCCTCTGACCGGTCCTTGCCTTTTACAATGACCTTGGCAAGCAAGGAATCATAGTTTGGGGGAACGCGGTATCCGGAATAGACCGCCGTATCCACACGGACGTTCGGTCCTCCAGGGGGAATGAAGGTCTCGATCAGTCCGGGACAGGGAGTAAAGTTTTCCGAATCTTCTGCGTTGATCCGGCATTCTATACTGTGGCCGGTGCAATGGACTTCGTCCTGAGTGAATGATAGAGGTTCGCCGGCCGCAATCCTGATCTGTTCCTTGATCAGGTCAACACCTGTGACCATCTCCGTAACCGGATGCTCCACCTGGATTCTTGTATTCATCTCCATAAAATAAAACTCACCCTTTTCATCAAGGATGAATTCCACGGTACCCGCGTTGGTGTATCCCACAGCCTTGGCCGCACGGAGGGCTGTTTCAGTAATTCGATTGCGCAAGACTTCTCCCAATGCAGTAGATGGAGATTCCTCAATTAATTTCTGGTGCCGTCGTTGTATTGAACAATCTCTTTCACCCAGATGTACCACATTCCCCATTTCATCGGCCAGGATCTGGACTTCAATATGGCGGGGCTTTTCCATATATCGTTCTATATAAACAGATGGATCATTAAACGCCGCTGAAGCCTCGGATTTTGCCATGGAAAACAGATGCGGCAGCGAGGCTTCGGAATGGACCACACGCATCCCCTTGCCGCCCCCGCCCGCAGAGGCTTTGATGATGACCGGAAAACCGATTTTCCTCGCAATCTCCATGGCTTCCCGCTCAGTCTCCACGACCCCCTCACTGCCTGGAATCACCGGTACACCTGCATCTTTCATGGTATTCCTGGCCTGGGCCTTGTTTCCCATGGATCGGATATTATCGGCACTCGGACCGATAAACTTGATGCCTGAGGAGGCACAGATGTCAGCGAACTCCGCATTTTCTGCCAGGAAGCCGTATCCGGGATGTATGGCCTCAACATCCGTAATCTCGCAGGCGCTCAGGATATTCGGAACATTCATATAACTCTGTCCACTGGAAGGCGGCCCCACGCAAATACTCTCGTCAGCGTGCTGGACATGCAGAGAATTAGCGTCCAGATCCGAATGGATAGCCACCGTTTCAATCCCCAATTCCTTACAGGCCCGGATAATCCGTACAGCGATCTCTCCGCGGTTGGCAATCAGGATTTTCTCAAACACATGGGTCTCCAATGATTGGGGTGAATACTCTTTGTTCTACGTCAATGGTTCCAGGATGAAAAGGGGTTCGCCGTATTCCACAGGAGCTTTGTCCTCTTTCAGTATCTGGAGAACATTCCCTTTGACTTCGGCCTCAATTTCATTCATCAGCTTCATGGCCTCGATGATACAAAGAGGCTGCCCTTTTTCCACAACGCTTCCCACATCCACAAAAGGAGACGCATCCGGGGCCGGAGAGCGATAAAAGGTCCCAACCATTGGGGAGTTAACAACGATTTGTCCAGGAACCATCTCCGGGACCTGAGTCTCGGATGACGCCGATTCAATAACCTTTCCAGACCCTGTCTCTGTCTTCCGGGCAGGAGTCCCTGAAGATCCATCCTCTCTTGCAGAATGTACGCGTCTGGCCTCACCCAGGATGATCCGTACTCTGGATCCTTCACGTTCCAGCTCGATTTCGGAGATCCCGGTCCCCCGGACCATGTCGATCAGCTCTTTGATCTCTTTAAGGTTCATCTTCCTCCCCCTTAAGCCGTGTTATTTCTTCTCGTTCTCTCTGACACGTTCGATGAATTCCCCCGTTCTCGTATCGATCTTTGCTGATTCTCCTTCGTTCAGGTAAAGAGGCACCTTAACCACAAACCCAGTCTCCAACACAGCAGACTTGCTCCCGCCTGATGCCGTATCCCCCTTGACGCCGGGTTTGGTCTCCACCAAGCGGAGCACCACAAAATTGGGAAGTTCCAGTCCGATCGGGTTCCCGTTATGGAAAAGGATCTTAGCCTGTATATTTTCCATGAGAAAGTTTTTATTATCCCCCAATTGTTCCTCGGTAAGATAGATTTGCTCATAGTTGGATGTGTCCATGAAGCAATACTGCCCCTCGGACTTGTAAAGGTATTGCATCTCCCGCTCATCCAGATCCGGCTTGTCCACCTTCTCTCCGGAACGGAATGTTCTGTCGATAACCGCACCGCTCTTGAGTCTCTTCAATCTGGTCCTGACAAATGCCCCGCCCTTGCCTGGTTTGACATGCTGAAACTCCACGATGATGCATGGTTCTCCATCCAACTCAATCTTCAATCCGTTTCTGAAATCCGCAGTCGAATACACTGATTCCTCCTTGTCCTTGAGATTATTTTATAATGAAATATCAAAAAAATCCAACACTTTAAACTTGTCTTACACCTCCCATTCCCTGGAAAGACTGGTCAAGACACGGCACCCATCCCGGGTGGTTTGGACCATGTCTTCAATCCTGACCCCACCCAAACCAGGAATGTAAATTCCCGGTTCTATGGTAAAGACCATTCCTTCACGGATGCGCATCCGGCTTCCCGGAGCAACATGGGGCAGTTCATGGACCTCCAAACCGACGCCGTGTCCTGTCCCATGGCCGAAATATTTACCAAATCCTGCCTTATGAATGATTTTTCTTGCCGTAGCATCAATTTCTGCAAATTCTTTGCCCAATTCAACCGCTTTAATCGCTTGATTCTGCGCCTCACGGACAACGTCGAAGATTTCCCGTTTCCTGCCGGTAAACCGTTTCCCCAAAAACAAGGTCCGCGTCATGTCTGAAAAATAGCCGTCGCATTCCGCCCCGAAATCTATGACAACGAGATCCCCTTGTACCAGCCTTCTCGTCGTTGCAATACCGTGCGGCATGGCCGACCGTTCCCCTGAAGAGACAATTAAATCAAATGCAACGCGAGCGGCCCCGGCCCTCCGTATGGCCCCTTCCATGGAGAGGGCGACCTCTCTCTCGGAGATGACGGCCAGGATATGACTTCTTACATTGATGAATGCCTCTTCTGCCAGGCGTATGGCCAGGATGATCTTTTGGACCTCTTCTTCCGACTTTATGATCCGGAGGGTTTCAATACCCGCCTTCATCGGTATGAGACGGACCGGATAGACTTTTTTCTTTAACTCCTGAAATGACTGAAACCTCATATCCTCAGGTTCGAAACCGAGCCGGCTGATCTTCCTTTTTTTCAGCAGGCTGACAACCCGTTCCAGAACCTTTTCATTTTTTTTGAGTATTTGTATCCTGCATACGGAAACCTCTTGTTCCGACTGCGTGGCATATCGGGAATCGGTAATAAAATAGACACCGGGTGGGGTGATCAGGATGGCCCCGGCTGATCCTGTAAATCCTGAGAGGTAGCGGACATTCTCTTTTTTAGTCACCAGCAGGGCATCTACACGGTTTTTTTGAAGGAGCAGATCTGTATCATCCATTGCCCTCTTCATGAATTCCGCCCCAGGTTTTCTTGAACAAGGGAAACGGCCGCTCTCAGACCAAGAACGTAGCTTTCCCTGCCAAACCCTGAAATCTGGCCTTTTGCCACGGGGGCAATAAAGGAATGCCGGCGAAATGGCTCCCTGGCATGGATATTGGAAAGATGCACCTCCACGGTAGGAATCCCCACTGCTGCGATGGCATCCCGGATGGCCACACTGGTATGTGTGAATGCCGCCGGATTGATGACCACCGCCTGGAATGCATCAGGTGCATGCTGTATCCAATCTATGATCCTGGCTTCTTCATTGGATTGCCGTGTTGTAACCTGTGCACCAAGAGATTTTGCGGTCTTCTTCAGTTCCTGATCAATCTCCTGAAGGGTAAGCGTGCCGTAAATTTCAGTCTCACGGGTTCCCAGCAGATTGAGATTGGGGCCGTGAATTACAAGAATCTTCATAAACTTATTCTCCTTTTCCTCATCTCTTTTCTAAAGGACAAGGACCTCAAAATTTCAGGACCATGACTTCTTTACAAAACATGGATGCCTTGCACCATCATGCAAGGCATTTTTAAAAGAGTGGGGGCAGGGGTGTCATGAATATTGAACACATTGCTATTGGAAAACGGTGGACTCTCGTTACCTCTCAATTCGAAAGAGCGCCCATCCTACTCAAATTCCTTGGCAAACCGAGGGACCAGCAACCGTAATTTAAAACGCCCTTTACCGAGATTCCCTTTCCCGTTTAAAACCAGAGCCACAAAATATCCATCGTTGATCTTGCGGGCAATAACGGTCTTATCCCTGTTGACCATCATCATTTCACCCATGGGCCCGGTTTCCATGGATATGGCCGCACGACTCATTTCCTTGACCACGGTAGATAACTCGATACCGATCAACTGAAGGTCCAGATTCTCCTGCTCTATGTACTCATCTACCGATATACCGTCCATCCCCATAATCACGGCCCCCTCTGCACCATCTACGGAACAGACGATCTCCTTTAAGAGTTCTTTAAACATCGCCTCTCCTTTTCGTTACGAATCCTTTCGAGCCAGTTCTCAAGATACTGAATGACGGTTGTCCTGGATTCGGATAATGTTTCAACCGGGGTGCCGTTCTGCACTTCTTCTTCCTCATTTTCATGGACCGGTGCCCCCATCATTGCTTTCCTGAGTTCATCCAACCTTTGCTGATATTTCCGATTCCAGGGTTCATCCTGCAGTATGTTTTCGTAGATCTCGACTGCTTTGTCATAGTGCCCTTGTTCTGCATAGAGCTCTCCGAGGGTCGGGGTAAGGATTTCCGTCTGATCCTCCGGACCATCGTATTTCTGTTCCGAAGAAGGGGGGATGTTTCCATAAGACGGCTTCCCCGCTAAATCGATATCATGATCTCGATCTGAACCTTCTATGGCCATCTCCCGGCTGATCATCTCGCCCAGATATCGGTCATCCTCCTGCAGGTCAGCGGTTTTTCCCATGGGGTCGAAAACATCTCTCCCCATGGAATCCATACCTGAAGTATCCTCAGTAAAGACATCAGAAGGTGTGCCTTGAACCGCAGGCCCATCTTTCTCTTCAACCTCCTGGATCATCTCGACTTCTTCCAGAAAGGATTCATCCAGGTCTATGATGGAAGAGTCTGAATCGGGGTCAACAATTTCAATCTCAATATTCAGAGAAGAGATATCTATCTCTTCAGAACTGAGCCTTTGCCCTGACCGTCCATCCATGGATGTTTCTTCCTGATCCTCTTTGCTCAGGAAAATATCCTTTTCAATCTTATTTTGCACTTCATCGAAAAAATCAGTTTTGTTTTCTTCCTGTTTCTTAGTCATCAACGTTCAGTCCTGTCAAAAAAAGTTTAGGATGCCATTTTGAAAATCTATGATTATAGTAACAGATGTATAAGCCATTTTGTCGTCTTTCAACGATCCTTTCCCCCGAAAAAACAAGGGGTTCTTACAACAGAACTCATCTAACTAATTAAATAATAACAAAAAACTCTTAAAAGTCAAGGGTAAAATTTTTCTTGATTTTCATAAAAAGGGATGTTAAATTGTCATAATATTGTTGGTAAGAATATATCAGAACCCATGGAGATCACTATGGATCAAAGAACAATCCTTATCGCAGATGACGACCACATCGAAAAGGAGTCCTTGGCCACGATCCTCCAGCGCGAGGGGTATGAAACCATGACGGCAGGGGATGGAAAAGAGGCATGGGAGAAGATCCAGCAATCACCTCCGGACCTTGTGCTGACCGACTTGAAAATGCCTTACCTGAACGGGTTGGAACTCTTATCCGAAATCAAGGCCAACTACCCGGAGATCGAGGTTGTCATCATCACCGGTTATGCCACGGTGGAATCGGCCATCAACGCCATGAAGGTGGGAGCCATCGACTATATCTCCAAGCCTTTTAATGTGGAAGAAGTAAAAATTATCATCAAGAAAACCCTGGAGAAGAAGGAACTCCAGGAAGAGAATATACAACTCAGAAAGCAGTTGAAGGAATATTATCAATTCAAGAATATCATCGGAAGCAGTCACTCCATTCAGGAAATCGTCAGGACCCTGAAAAAAATTGTCAACGGCATGAGCCCTGTTCTCATTACGGGAGAGGAAGGTAACGGCAAAGAGCTCCTGGCAAAAAGCATTCATTATAACAGCCCGAGAAAAGATCGGCCTTTCATAACCGTTAATTGCGGCGCTTTCCAACTCGAACAACTGGACAGGGAAATTTTTGGCGACCTGAGCGGAAAAGGGATGCTTGAACAGGCCAATCATGGAACCTTTTTCCTGGACGAAATGGAAGACCTCCCCCTTTCTCTCCAGGTTAAGTTCCTTGAATGTTTGAAGGACGGCATTCTCCGGGTATCCGGCAAGAACCAGCGAATCCCTCTGGACATCCGATATATTACCGCAACCACAGAAGACCTGGGAAGGGAGGCCGAATTGGGAGGTTTCCGGGAGGATCTCTACTACCGCCTTGCAGTGATACCCATCCACATCCCTCCGCTGCGGAACCGTAAAGAGGACATCCCGCTGCTTGTCAGTCATTTTTTAAAACAGCTGAACAAAGAACATAATAAAAAGATCCTGTACATTGAACCTGATGCCATGAATTATCTCATGGCCTATGCTTGGCAGGGCAACGTCAGCGAGCTTTACAATGTGATTCAACGGGCCGTGGTCCTGACGGACACAGACGAAATCACCATGAATGTCTTTCCTGTCCATCTGGACGAGGTCCGTGAAGAGGAAGTCATCATCATCCCCAAGATACCCAAACAAGGAATCAATCTGAAGGAAGAAGTGGAAAAATTTGAAACCCATCTTATCAATCATGCACTCAAACGGAACAACGGAGCCATTACATTGGCATCTGAGATGCTGAAGCTGAAGAGAACGACTCTTGTGGAAAAGACCAAGCGGCTGAAGGATGTAACGCAATATTAAGTGGGGATGCCTTTCATGAAAGGAAATCCAGATGAATGAGAGCTACCAACTGTCCGAGATTATAGGCGAAACACGGGGGGTCAAGCTCGCCCGGCGGTTGATCATCCAGGCATACAAGACCGAAACACCGGTACTGCTTCAGGGAGAACCCGGGACCGGTAAAGATCTGATCAGCAAGATCATCCACTATAACAGCAGCAGGGCCGGCAAGCCTCTCGTTACCCTGAACTGTGCCGCCATGGATGAAGAGACCCTTCTGAAGAGCCTTTTTCATGAAGATAAAAGTTCCAAGAACGTGTTTCAGCAAGCTCAGGGGGGGACCCTTTTTCTGAAAGACATCGACGCCCTGCCTTTGAATTTGCAGATCAAATTTATGAACAAGATCAAAAAGGATCAGTTCAGAGCGACCAGCACACTGAATCGGGTCATACCGCAGGCCCGGATCATGACCTCAACCCAGGAAGAACTGGAGAGACTGATCCGCAAGAAACTGTTCCGCGAGGATTTATACTACCAACTCAACGTAATTCATATTTATTTACCCCCACTTCGGAAAAGGATCAAAGACTTTCCTCTACTTACCGAATATTTTATCAAGAAATTCAGTTCTCAGCTTAATATTCAGGTCCCGGAAATCTCCAAAGATATCTACCCTATCCTTCGGTCCTATGAATGGATGGGAAACATCCAGGAGTTTGCCAACGCCATTGAATACGCAGTGAACATGCTTGGGGAAGGTAAACTGCTCTCCGACAAAGAACTTCCCGAACATGTCCTGCAGTCAAAAGGTTATGATATAGCGAACGAGATTCTCTTTCCGCAAAAAGGGATCGATCTTAAAAACGCCGTCAAAAAGTTTGAACGAAACCTGATCCTTCAAGCACTGGAACAGACCGATGGAATTATCAGCAATGCTGCGGAAATCCTCCACGTGAAAAGAACCACTCTCGTAGAAAAAATCAAGCGGGAAAAAATAAATTCGGAACGCTTTAAAAAACGCCGGCGTCTTCACAAGAGTTTGGAGAGAAAAAATATATCTGCCTGATGAGGATCTGTGCTTAAAGTCGTGTCATCCTTATAGAAAATTTCTGGTTAAGTGATTGAGGATTTTTCGCGCGATCTGGTCTTTCGGCAGGATGTCCGTCTCTTCCATGCCACCTTTCCGGTCCATAATAATCACCCGATTTTTGTCGGAACCGAAACCTACCCCATTTTCGCTTACATCGTTGGCCACAAGAAGATCGAGCCCTTTATCGTTCATCTTCCTTCGAGCTTCATCCATAAGATGACCGGTCTCTGCAGCAAAACCGATCATGATTTGCCTCGTTCGATGCATGGAGAGATCTTTAAGGATATCCGGATTGGGCACCAGCTTCAGTGTGAGTGGTTCTGAACCTCTCTTGATCTTTTCAGGAAGGACGGATTCGGCCCGGAAGTCTCCTACCGCTGCGGCCATAATCAAGACATCCACGTCCGGAAAATATTTCCGGACCTCTTCCTGCATCTCCAGCGACGTCTGCACCTGCACAACATTTACCCCCTGAGGAGGGACAAGCATGGTCGGCCCGCTGACCAGGGTGACGGAAGCTCCCATGATCCGGGCTTCCTGCGCAAGCGCATATCCCATTTTTCCTGATGACCGGTTTCCAATGTAACGAACCGGGTCAATGGGTTCCACGGTCGGTCCTGCGGTAACAAGAATCCTCTTCCCGTAAAGAGGTCCTGAAGGGACCATGAGTTTCCGGACCGTCCTGATGATTTCCTCCACATCAGCCATTCTTCCGATCCCTTCTTCTCCGCAGGCCAGTTCTCCGATTCCAGGTTCAAGAATATGTACCCCTCGCCCGCGGAGGACGTCCATATTCCTCACCACGGCAGGGTTTTTGTACATCCTTTTGTTCATGGCCGGCACAACCAGGATGGGTGCTTCCACGGCAAGTATCATGGTGGAGAGGAGATCATCAGCGATCCCATTGGCCATCTTACCTATAAAATTGGCCGTGGCCGGTGCGATCATCATGAGGTGGATATCTGCAGCCCACTCGATATGGGACATGGAAGACCCTTCTCCGGTCCCGAACATCTCTCTTAGTACCGCTGACCCGGAAAGGGTTTGAAGTGTCAGGGGTGCAACAAAATGAACGGCGTTTCGGGTCATGACAAGCCTGACATTTGCACCCTGCTTGACCAGGCCTCGGACGAGATAAGGAGTCTTGTATGCTGCAATCCCTCCGGTGATCCCGACCAACAGCCGCATCCCGTTCAACATTTTCGGAAACTCCTCATGAATCCTCGTCTGACTCTTTAGATACCTTGGCCCGGGCAGCCGCTTTTTCCTTCTCCTGTATCGCCTTGACCTCGGCTTCTTCCTTATCTCTCACCAGTTTCTCCATATCATTCCGGATTTTCGCCGATTCTTCCGGACCATAGTATGAAACCTTACCCATCTTGATCTCCTCCAGGGCAATAGTGATGGGTTTTTTATAAGGTGTTTCAACTAAAGGTTTCGCCCCCCTGATCAGCATCTTTGCCCTCTGTGCTGCAAGCTGCGACAGACGGAATCTGCTGGTCTCAATCTTCATCTCTTGAATCTCTAAAGGAGATAAAATAGCCATTCTTTTTTTCCTCCCTGAAGAATTACCGCACTCCAGCGGTTTACACAAAATGCAAAGCACATCCTCTTTTTAACAAGGTGCGCATGAAACGGTTCTCCTGCCCTATTCCCGGATAAATTCCTTTTCAAGCCATTGATGATCTACCTGTTTGACAGAGCAGCGCGAGGCCGTCAGTATGGATGCAAGGTCCTTAAGGGCCTTATCGAAATCATCGTTCACCAGCAGATAGTCATACTTTTCAAACTGTGCAATCTCGTCCCGGGCTTTTCTCAACCGCAGCTGAATCTCTTCCTCCGGATCTGAACGCCGGTTTCGAAGCCTTGTTTCGAGTTCAGCAAACGTTGGGGTCACCACGAATACAAACACGGCATTCAGTTCCTTCAGGGGCATCAACTTCAGGGCGCCCTGCGCATCAATGTCGAGAATGACATCTGATCCTTGTTTTTGAATGTCGTGAAGCGCCTTCCTGGAAGTGCCATAAAGGTGTCCATGAACCCGTGCCCACTCGATAAACTCCCCTTCCCGCTTCATGTTCTCGAAGGCTTGTTCATCTACAAAACAATAGTCACGGCCATGTACCTCTCCATCCCGGGGAGAACGGGTTGTGTAGGAGACTGAATGCATAAGACGCGGGATCAGTTTCACCGCAGCCTGACAAAGGGAGGTCTTCCCGGCGCCGGAAGGCGCGGAAAGGACCAGCAAGATCCCCTTCCAGTTCACTCACATCTCCTTTTCCAATCTCTGTTCGTGAGATAGATCTTGATTGAATACCAAATAGCGATAGAGAAACATGAAGAATAGCGAAGCCGCTGATCCGGAAGATCAACAGGGGCCAGTCTATCATTCCTGACTATTCTTCACCTTTATCGGTTTCAAACATCTCTTTTTCTGCTTTGGTGAAGAACCTCTGGCTGATGGTTTCGGCCTGAACAGCGGAAAGAATGATATGGTCACTGTCTGTAATCAGGATGGCCCTGGTTCTTCGCCCCTGAGTTGCATCGATCAGTTTTCCCGATCCTTTTGCAACCTCTTTGAGTCTCTTCATCGGGGCAGAACTCGGGGTCACTACCGCCACGATGCGGTCTGCAACAACCACATTACCATAACCGATGTTGATGAGATCTTTTGCCATAGGCGCATCCCCCTCTTAAGTTACGATCCGATACAACCGATTGTTTATTTATACCGTCCAAGTCAGACCACGATTACAAGATCGTGGACATGATAAACAAAAAAAAGCCGCGTTGCAAGTTTATTCCACATTTTGAATCTGTTCTCTTATTTTTTCCAATTCGCATTTACATTCCACCACCCACTGGCTGACCAGAAGATCGTTCCCTTTGGACCCTATGGTATTAACCTCCCGGTTCATTTCCTGCAGAAGGAATTCCAATCTCCTTCCATGGGGCCCTTCACCATCTATGGCGTCATGAACCTGATGAATATGGCTCATTAAGCGTGTCAACTCCTCTCCGATATCGCTTCGATCCGAAAAGAGGAGGACCTCCTGCAACAGACGCCCCTGATCCAGTCCATTCTCGGGAAGAAGTTCCTTGAACCGTTTTAAAAGCCTCTCTCTGTACATCTCCACAATCTGAGGAGACCGCTCCATGCATTTCCGGCAGAAACCTTGGATTAGACGCATGGATTCTTTGATCCCCTGGACCAGGTTCTCTCCCTCTGCAACACGCATCTGATCCAAAGAGTCCAGCGCAGCTTCCAACGATGGACAGACCGTCTCCCAGATCCGCTCGATGTCCGGACTCTCCTCTTGAGTCCTGAAGATCTCCCGGAAGGCCGTCATGTCCTTCAGATCCGGATCCTGCCGAAACCCGTACCGTTCGTTCAGACGCTTGAGAAGACCATATACCTGATCCGCCAGGGCTTCATCCAGAAAAAAAGTCAGCGCCTCGTTTCTACGAGAATTTTCCGGACTGCAGCTTATATCCAGTCGGCCCCGTTTAACCCTTTTTTTAATCTTTTCCCTGAACCGACCGTCTAAAGATGCAAGGTTTCGGGGTATTTTATAAGAAATTTCTCCGAAACGATGGTTAACAGAGCGAAGCTCGGTAATCCACCCTTCAGACTCCCCCCGACCGAATCCGGTCATACTTTTAATCATTCTTTAACCTTTTCGTCTTTGAATTCTCCGATTATAGACAGCATAATGATTTTTGTCAAATTATTTTTTATTTTTTCAATAAAAAACCTCTCTTAATACAAATTATATGGGATTCATGACATGTTGCAATCTACTTTTCCGGAGAAACAGTCCGTAGTTGAGTAAGGCCCATGAAACCTTCCCGATCCCATGCATAAGATGAGTCAGGGGCATATGGGCCGGAATTCCCGGAGCGGCATGCCATGTTCATTAAACTTTTGCCTCTTTCATGCTTAAGTTGATCCACGCAGGAATTGGAAATCAAAGATCAAAGATAAAAAATCAAAATGACAAATCAAAATATAAAAATGGCATATCCTCTTTCGTGCCGAGGCATTCCGTATTCGCTAATAGCTTCGCTCTGAAAAGAGCTTGGAACTTAGCGGAAAGCGAATACTGGTGAAAATTCTGCCCTGGATTCAAAACATGAGTTTCCAAACAGGCAACACCCCGATGCACCCGATCACGAATAACTCATGAGATCTCCCATTCTATCGCACGTCAATAAATTTGAGTCATAAAAAAGTCAATCTCAGAACTCGTCATGATATTCATTTTTTATTTTTACTCTGTCATTTTGATTTTTGATTATTTATCTTTTATTTTTATAGCCGTTCAACATTTCTTATGGAATAACTAAACTTTTCTTTAAGCAAACAGGTATCTATGCTATATTTTTTCACATGGATCCCATGGAACAATTTCAGCATTCGGTTAAACGCCATCACAGGTGGAACATCTCCATCGGATGGCTGGACGGCATCTTCTTCGCCCTGGGAGGGAGCATGATCTCACATATCACCGTGCTCCCTGTATTCCTGAGGATGTTCACGGAGAGCAAATTCACCATCAGTATGGTACATTCTCTGACCATGGTCGGCATCTTTATCCCCCAGATCTTCTCCGCTCATTACATCGAATCCATGCCCATGAAGAAAGCCATGGTGGTTTTTGTTGGAGCCCTGATGCGCCTCCCCTGGCTGATTCTGGCCGTGATCCTTCCGCTGATCGTGCCATTGCCATCACCCTATCCCCTGGTCATCTTTTTTTCCCTGTATCTGATATTCACCACAGGATGGGGGCTCGTCATCCCCCCCTGGCTGGACATGATGGGGAGGATCATTCTCCCTCAAAAACGCGGGATCTTCATGGGGATCCGATTCACGCTGGGCAGGATCCTGGCCATTCCAGGCGCCATCCTTACCTTCTTTATCATCAGGGAATTCCCTTTCCCCTACAACTTCGCCCTCTGTTTCGCAACGGCATTCATTATTTTTAATTTTTCCCTGTTTTTCTTTTCCCTGACGCGCGAGATCCCGTATCCTGTGGTCAAGAAAAAAATCAAACTGGTCCGTTTTTTAAAATCCCTCCCCGGAGTCCTGCGCAGGGACACCAATTTTCTTTATTACAATATATCCTATACCCTGATCGCCTTCACGAATCTCTCCCTGTCACTCTATTCGGTTTATGCCGTGGAACATTTTCATCTTCCAAGCAGCTACGCCGGTATCTTCACAGCACTATTCCTGGGATCACAGGCGGTGACCGGCCTTCTCTGGGGCGCCATTGGGGACCGGTATGGACACAAAATCAGCATGGCCATATCAGCGCTGATGAGCATCATGGCCGCCCTCACTGCTTTAACAGCCCGGTCCGAAATCTTTTTCTACGCCTCCTTTCTCTTTGCCGGCGGTTATATCAGTGCCACCCTGGTCTCGAACATGAATATCGTCCTGGAGTTCTGCCCTCCCGAGGAAAGGCCGCTTTATATCGGCCTTTCCAACACTTTTGCCGCCCCGGTTTTTGCTTTGTCCCCGATCATAGGGGGGTTGGTCGTGGACCACTTTTCTTATCAGACGGTCTTCATGGCCTCCGCATCTCTCACCTTCATCGGCCTCCTTGTCCTTGTTTTTATGGTCAGAGACCCCCGTTTTTCAAGTAATTCCCAAGCTCACCCCTCGGCTATGCCGGGGGATGAATAAAAAAGGCTACACCGTAGTATTTGAAAATAAAAAGCTCATTTCACCATTGACTTTAGACTGAAGAATGCATATTATTAAAAACGATTTCTATTGGGAGGCCTTCGATGCAGAGAGGGAACAGCTATAAGCGAACAAGGATTTTCACAGCAGCGACAGCGGCGCTCCTGTCTCTTTTCCTGCTGTTCGTTCTCGCAACGGCATTGCACCATCACAGTGACAACGAACTTCACCCCAACTGCTCGATATGCGTCGCCGGCAGTCATGTAACACCGGCATGCTTTGTCTCGAATCCTCTCGAAATCCTCCACGTAGTTTCCACCGTAGATCGTCCTCAGCAACCACTCTTTTCCCATTCGATTCGCTTGTCTCACATCACAGGCCGGGCTCCTCCAGCGTAACTCCGTTTCGGACATAGCGAACGTATTCCTGCAGGACCTCAGTTGTCCGTCCTGCAAAGCACCTCTTTTGAAACGGAGGAATCCATGCGTAAAAAGACCGCGTTCTTTTTGTTTCTGTTTGTTTTTTCCTTTGCAGTCAGGTCATTTGGATCGGATATTGATTCCCGGCTCACGGTCCTTGAGGAGACAATAAAGCAACAGGGCAAGACCATCGAGGAGCAACAGAAGGTCATCAACGGACTCAAGGAGGAACTGGGACCGGGAAAGAGAGACGAGGCGGCAAAGACCGGCGGGAAGCCTCAGGAAGAGGCCAGACCGCAGGAAGTTACCGGCTTTTTCGGCGGCTCATCCATGACAAATCCCAACATTTCTCTGGTACTTGATACCTTTTACTACTCCTCAAACCGAAAGGATGCGGAGCTGGTGAAAAGCGGTATTCCCGGGTTCACCACAGTTCCGCCTGAGCAGAACAACGGATTTAATCTGCGGGCTGCGGAACTGTTCCTCTTCTCCCCGGTTGATCCTTATTTCAATCTCTACTCGAATCTGCCGGTCACTGAAGACGGGATAGAACTCGAAGAGGCTTATTTCGTCACCACCTCCCTGCCGGAGGGACTCCAGGTAAAAGGAGGTAAGTTCAAGAGCAATTTCAGCCGTCTTGACGCACAACATCCCCATGCCTGGGATTTTGCCGACATCGCGCTGCCGTACAGGGCATTTCTGGGACCCGAGGGGTTGGGAGGCGAAAAGGGTGTCCAGGTAACGTATCTCCCCTCCCTGCCGGTCTATACGCTTCTGGGCGCCGAGGCGCTGCAAGGGGAGAACGACCTGCTCTTCGGCAAGGACGCCCAATCGGGGTCGCATGGCTTCTCCTTTTTTATTAAAAGCTCTTTTGAAACAACCGAGAACTCAACCTTTTATTTCGGTCCTTCGGTTCTGTTCGGCAAAACAAGGAATACCAACATCTTGGACGGAGCAGAGTTCAGCGGCAAGAGCGCTCTCTATGGCATGGAAGCGGTCTGGAAATGGAAACCCTCAAAGCAGCAAGGCTTGATACTCCAAAGCGAATACCTCTCCCTGACCCAAAACGGAAACCTGACCGATGCTGTAACTGCAAATGTTGATTCGTTAAAACGTCGGCAGGACGGCTTCTATGCCCAAGGAATCTACCAGTTGGACCGCTGGCGGTTCGGCGCCCGTTACGACATGCTGGAGCTCTTCGCCGACTCGTTCGAGCAGGCCGGCATACAGCAGAATCTGGGCACCAAGCCGTGGCGGGTAACAGGGAGCGTCGATTACAATCCAACCGAATTCTCCCGCATCCGGTTCCAGTATACCCGCGACCGTTCGGCCCGTGACGACAGAGCCAACAATGAATTTTTCGTTCAACTTATTTTCGGGATCGGCGCCCACGCCGCCCACGCTTTTTAGGAGGCAACCATGCGCGTATTTTTTCTCGCACTCTTGATGGTATCGGCACTCGCGGGCCAGGCCCTTGCCGGACTGAACGTTGTCGCCACCCTCCCGTGGGTCGGCAGCCTGGCCAGGGAAATCGGAAAGGACAAGATCAGCGTTTCTATTCTGGTGAAACCAAGCCAGGACCCGCACATCGTGGAGGCCAAGCCGGGGATGATTCTCGCTGCTCGGAAGGCTGATCTCCTCATGTACAACGGCCTCGACCTCGAGATCGGGTATCTCCCGCTGATCATGGAATCGGCCAAAAATCCGAAAATACTCCCCGGCAAGCCGGGCAACTTCGATTGCTCCCGGTTCGTAAAGGTATTGGAAAAGCAGACCGCGGTGGACCGGAGCATGGGAGACGTCCATCCGCTCGGGAACCCTCACTACCACTATTCTCCCAGTAATATTCTCCGTGTCGCCGAGGGGATGACAGCCGCCCTGTCCGAATTGGACCGGGCCGACGCTGATTTCTATCGCTCCAACTTTCAGGAATTCGCGCTGAAGCTCAAGGAGCGGCAGAAAGAGTGGCATGCAAACCAACTGCAGGGGAAGAAATTCATCGCCTATCACCGGCTGTTCGAGTACCTGGCTTTTGAGTTCGGCTTTCAGATCACCGATTACGTGGAGCCGAAGCCTGGGATACCGCCTTCCGCCGGCCATATTGTAACACTGATGGAGAACATCAGGCGGACAAAACCGGACGGGCTTCTCACTACAGAGATATATGGAATGAAAGAGTCGGAGACCCTGGCGGCCAAGACCGGAATCAGGGTGATCGTTCTCCCCAACGACGTGGGCGCATCCGGAACAACGGACTGGTTCGACTTCATGGACAAGGTCCTCTCATCTCTCAAATAATGGAGTAACTATGGAAACCTTAAACTTTCTCATCTATCCGTTCCTTGCCTGCCTTCTCCTGATCCTGATCCACGCCTGGTTCGGCATTCACATCCTGGAGCGGGGGATCATTTTCGTCGATCTGGCCCTGGCCCAATTCATCGGCATCGGCATTGCGCTGTCATTTCTTTTCGGGGAGGAGAAGGGGCTTCTCCTCTCCCTTCTTTTTGCCTTCCTGGGGGCAGTGCTCCTTTCCCTCTCCAAAAAGACGGCGCGATACGTGAATATCGAGGCGTTCATCGGGGTCCTTTACATCTTCTCCTTCTCTGCGTCGATCCTGATCCTGGACCGGACCCCTCACGGGTTGGAGGAGTTCAAGACCATCCTGAACGGCAACATACTATGGGTGACCCCACGGGAAATACTTTCAACCGCCATCGTCTATGGCGCCGTCGGGTTTTTGCATTTTCTGTTGAGGAAAAGGTTCCTCGCCCTCTCTTTCGAGGGAAAAGGTGGATTCCTCCTGGAAGTCATTTTTTTCGCCAGTTTTGCGGTGGTCCTGGTGAAATCGGTGCGGATGGCGGGGATCCTTCAGGTTTTCTCTTTCCTGGTGATCCCGGCCCTGACCGGCAGGCTCTTCTTCAGGGAACCTTTCAAGGTGCTCGCCTTCGGCTGGCTCGTGGGAGTCCTCATCAGCATCATGGGGATGTTCTTCTCCTACACGCTGGACTTACCGACTGCCCCGCTGATAGTGGCGGGATTGGCTTTTACCTTTTTCCTCCTCCTCGGGGTTAAGATCGCTGCAGGGAGGAATAATGAAATAGCGATGTCGCCGGATAGACAGCAAATATCGTCGGCGCAGCAGGCTGCCATACCAACAGACCGTTGAAAACACGTGTTCAGTACACAAAAACAATAGCCTGTGGTATAGTATAGGCGGAATCAGGAATAGGACAGAGATCATGAACGGGAAAACGATCCTCTGCATTGAAGACAACCCGACCAGCAGGCTTTTGATCCGGAAGATCCTGGAACAAAACGGTTATAAGGTCTATGAAGCAGACAACGGGATTGAAGGAATCAGCATTGCCAAGAAGATTCTGCCTGATCTGATCCTCATGGATATCAATATCCCCGGCATGGACGGGTATGAGTCCACCACGCTCATCAAGGGCCTCCCTGAACTTAAAAACATACCAGTCGTTGCATTAACCGCCCAGGCTGATGAAGGTGACCGGGAGAGGTCTCTGATCTCAGGCTGTGACGGTTATATGACCAAACCAATTATCGCCAAGAACCTCATAAAAAAGATTGAGAGCTGTTTAAACGGGGCCAAAGATAACATCCAGTTTCCTGCAGAGAGGCTCTACCTGAAAGAGTACAGCCACCGCCTTGTCAGCCGCCTGGAGGAAAAGATCAACGAATTGGCTGTAAAAAACAAGCAGCTGGAACGATACAGCCAGGACATGGAGGATGTTTATGTGGGGATCATTTGTTCCCTGATGAACGCATTGGAGCAGAAGGACCGCTATACATCGGGACATTCAGCCCGCGTCACCCAGTTTGCCCTGAGCATAGGCCGCCGCATGGGCCTTGCCTCTGAAGAACTCAACACCCTGACACGGGCCGGTGAACTTCACGACGTGGGTAAACTCATCATCGACCTCTCCTCAATCAATAAAAGCGATCGTCTCAATGAACAGGAATGGAAACGCATGAAAGAGCATCCGATTATCGGGGCGCACATCCTCTCACCTCTTTCCTTTCTCAGCAAGGAGATCCCTATTGTACTGCATCACCATGAACGATGGGATGGCCGGGGATATCCCGACCACCTTGAAGGAAAGGACCTGGATCTGCTGACGTGCATCATCACGGCTGCAGACAGCTATGACGCCATGACCTCCGAAAGATTTTACAAGCAAGGCATAACGGGCAGGAAAGAGGTTATTCAGGAGATTCAGCGCTGCACGGGAAGCCAGTTCTGCACCGAGGTGGCAGACACCCTGGTCACCATGATCGAACAAAGTGAAATATCGTAATATTGGGCCGGGTCACAGTTGAAAGACTGTGCCGTGTGATTCCGCTGGAAAACTCTAAATTCGAAACACTAAGCTGACTACGGTTTATCCTGATCCACGGGCAATAAAATAAAAAAGGCGCTTCCTTCACCTTCCCGGCTCTCCACCCAGGTCTTTCCCTTATGACGATCCACGATCTCTTTCACAATGGAAAGGCCCAGGCCCGTCCCGCCGGACGCCCTGACCTGAGGGGAATCGACCTGGGTGAATTTTTCAAAGATCCTCTCTTGATCCGACTCCTGAATACCAGGGCCGCTATCCCGTATCATGACCGCGGCAGTCTCCTGTTCAACCGGAGGCGCCTTCGAAGAGGGAAAGGCCGGCTTCCGGCCAGGGTACACGAGGCAGGAACGGATTTCGATCTTCCCTCCCTTGCTGCAGAATTTCAAGGCATTGGAAAACAGGTTCGCCAGAACCTGATCAAGTCTGCCTTCATCTCCCATGACCTTCTTCAACTCCGGGTCAAGGGCGGTTTCAATGGAAACCTCCTTGGCCTGGGCCCGGCTTCTTAAATTATTGACCGTCTGTTCGATCCTTAAATTAAGGTCTACCGGCTCATTCCTGAAAGGGTACAGGCCGGATTCGATCCGGGTCAGGTCCAGGTAATCGTTGATCAGATTCCCGAGCCTCACGCTTTCACTGTAAATAATATTCAGAAATTCCTCCCGGACAGATTCGGGTTCATCCTTATATTTGATAAGAAGATCGGCATAGGAACGGATAGAGGTCAGGGGGGTTCTGAGATCATGGGCCACAATGTTCAGAAATTCCGTTTTCTTTCTGTCCATCTCAATCAGGTAGCGGTTGGCCTGCTCCAGTTCCATGGTTCTCTCTTTGACTTTCTCCTCAAGAGACTGATTGAAGCTGTTTAATTCCTGATTCCTCATCTCCAGGGCACGGTATGCATTTTCGAGCTCCAGGAGCTTGTGTTCGAGTTTGCTGACCAGCCTTTCATTGTATTCCCGGTAATATTTTACTTCATCCACCATGAGTACATCATGAGGGACGCCGGGCACCGCTCCTCCACGCTCTTTGCATTCTCTTAACACCTCCTTGATGATTTCCAAAAGACGTTTTGCAGGAATAGGGCGTATGATATACCGTTCTGCTCCGAGGTCCAGTCCGAACCGGATATCCTTATTGTCGGCATAGGTAGAGGTATAAAAAACAAACGGGATATTCAAGAGGGGACCCGAGGTCTTGATCATCCGGCAGAGTTGATACCCATCCATGCCCGGCATCAGAATGTCCGAGAGAATGATATCCACTTTATTATCGGACTCGAGGACTTTCATGGCATCCTGCCCGTCTACGGCTTTGATGACATCCATCCCGGCATTGGCCAGGACCTTGGTGCCCAGCTGGAGGTGCACCGGGTTGTCGTCTACAAGAAGGACCTTCCTGCCGGCAAGTTCTTCATCCCTGAGAAGAATCTTATCTTCGTCGTGAGGCGTGAAACTTACATCAGGATTGAGTATCCGTTCCACTTCCTCTATCAGCACGACTCGTTGTATGGGTTTGGATATGTATCCATGATACCCGGATTTGATAATCCTTTCTCTTTCTTTCTCTCTCTCCATCCCGCGTGCCGTGATCGCTATCGCAGGAACGTCGGCGAGTCCCGGCGCCTCGCGGATCCGGTCCAGGGCATCGAACCCGTCAATAACCGGCATCAGAATATCCATGAGGATCAAGTCAGGCATCTCAGAGGACGCCTTTTGAACGGCTTCCAATCCGTCCGCGGCCTCGCTGACCACAAACCCCTCGGACTCCAGGATCTTCCGCACAAGGATCCTGCTCTTTTCGTCGTCATCCGCATAGAGGATCTTGTTACGGACATTCCCCTGTTCCGGCATCTCTTCACCTATTCAGATGACTCGTTAAAGGCATCCCGGATCAGCTCTATTGCCCGGGTGCGTCCGCCGGCTCCGGTCAGGACCGCCACCACATCAAATCGGCAGACCATCCCATGATCGCCACGGTCATTCAGAAAGGCATGGGCCATTCTGCACAGCTTATGCTGCTTACGATGGTCCACGGCCTCCTGAGGCAGCCCGTAGTCACCGGAAGACCTGGTCTTGACCTCAACGAAAGCAAGGGTATTATCTTCTCTGGCGATGATATCGATCTCCCCTAAAGGGGTCCGGTAATTCGTAGCCAGGATAACGAATCCAAGTTTGCGCAGATACCGTGCCGCTTTCCTTTCACCGATCCTGCCGAGGATAAGATGACGCATAAGGACTTTCACCCGTTATCTAAAATACCTGCCGTAATCAATCCAGGTCTTTGGCCTATTCCAACCCCGTACAATACTCCCTGACGCCGCGGAACGTCTTCCTGTGAATCGGGCTCGGACCGAATGTTCGGATTTTCATCAGGTGCTCGGGAGTCCCGTATCCTTTGTGTCGCCTGAAGTTGTATACGGGATAAACCTCGTGGTATTCTTCCATGATCCGGTCGCGGGTGACCTTGGCGATCACCGAAGCGGCCGAAATGGAATGGGAGAGGAGGTCCCCTTTGACGATCCCGAGTTGGGGAATCAGGGATCTGATCCCGATCGCATCGATCAGGAGATAGTCTGGCACAGGATCCAAGGCCATCACGGCCTTTTCCATGGCCCTCCGGGTGGCCTCCAGGATGTTGATCCGTTCAATAACCCCGGTGTCGGAGATGCCCACGGCAAGACAAACGGCTTGTTCCTGAATTTCTTTAAAAAGGCGCTCTCGCTTAAGAGGAGTTAATTGCTTGGAGTCGGTCAGGTCCCGGATCCGGCAGCCTTCCGGCAGCACCACAGCGGCGGCCACCACCGGCCCTGCCAGCGGGCCGCGTCCAGCTTCATCAAGCCCGGCTATGAGCCTGTACCCGGACCGGCGGGCCTCAGCTTCGAAAAACAATGTCACTCAGAAGGTTCCTCTTTTTTATCGGCCTTTTCCTGTTTTTCTCTGGAGATTTCATGAAGCCTGGCAGCCTTGCCGGAAAGGTCCCGAAGGTAATGAAGTTTCGCCCTTCGCACTTTGCCGCGCTGCATGACCTCGATCCGCTCGATGATCGGAGAATTGAGGGGAAATACCCTCTCCACCCCTACACCATTGGAAATCTTCCGCACGGTCATGGACCTGCGTGCACGGTTGCCTTTGAGGCCGATTACAACCCCTTCGAAGACCTGGATCCTTTCCTTTTTGCCTTCAACCACACGGAGATGTACCCTGACCGTGTTCCCGGCTTGAAGTGCAGGGAGATCCGTCTTGAGATCCCGTTTTTCCAGCATTTCTAAGATATTCACTTTAACATCTCCTTATTGAAACATGTTCTCCGTTGTGCCTGTCCTATGAACCTGCCGATCCCCCATCAACCGGTCGATCACGATGGAAACCGCGCTCCGCACCGAAAGATGGTTATAATCTCCAACGCCTTGAATAGGCTCCAAGACATCATCCGCCTCTTTGATGACATCCTCGACCAGCCCCCAGCCTGTTCCGAAGAGAAGCAGATAGGGCTCTTCTCCCTCATGGATCCTTGTACTGAGTTCCGCAAACCCGATCGTCGACTGAAAACGCCCGGCAGCCGTAATCACAATCCTTGGTGATTTCCCGCCCTTCTCTTTCCGGATCCAATCCGTCGCCTCTTTTAAGGTCCCGCAAAGAGTCATCAGCTCAAAGGCCTCTTTGCGAGTGGCATTGTAGCTTGCGCCGAACCCTTCCTTCCAATGATGAACGATCCTGCGCGCCAATGCCGCCTGTGAGGGGACCGGATGGACCACAAAAAACTGACCGAGATGATAGGTCCTGGCCACCCTGGCAATATCATGCAGGTCAAGATTGGTGATGCAGGTCGTCACCACATGACCCTGCTTATCATAAACCGGATTATGGAGCAGTGCAACATACAAATTTCCGCCCGGAACCTTCTGCCCGCTGCCCACTGCTTTATATCCCTTATAAGCCCTTGTGCGCGAATATCCCGCCCCGGGAACCGTCACGCTTCCGTTCTTTCCCCTCTTCTGATCCGGTTCAGCATCTCCTGGTCTTCCTCGGTCAATTCAGCCTTATCCAGCAGATCCGGCCGGTTACGGAACGTCTTTTCCAGGGCCTTGAATCTTTGAAACCGTCGTATCTTCTCATGGTGACCTGAAAGGATCATCTCCGGGACCCGCATCCCCCGGTAAGATTCGGGCCTCGTATACTGCGGATGCTTAAGAATACCCTGGTAGAACGAATCCGTGCTCACCGATCGTTCATCGCCCACCACACCGGGAAGGCAGCGGGAAACAGCGTCCAGGACCACCAGCGCCGCCAGTTCTCCCCCGGAAATCACATAATCCCCTATGGAGATCTCATCATCCACCAGGTGTTCGGACACGCGGGCATCCACTCCTTCATAACGGCCGCAGATCAACGTCACGGCCCTGGATCCCCTGGCCAACCTTCCGGCCTCCTCCTGGTCAAAGGGGCGCCCCTGCGGCGACATCAGGATGATCCTGGACTCCGGGGCCAGTTCCCGGACCCGGTCAACCGCCAGGAAGATCGGCTCAGGCTTCATCACCATCCCGGCCCCGCCCCCGTAAGGATAATCATCTGCGGTACGGTGCTTGTCCTGCGTAAAGTCCCGAAGGTCATGGACGCGGACGGTGATCTTCCCATCCTCCACGGCCCGTCCCAGAATTCCTGAATGTACATAAACCGAGATGATCTCCGGAAACAGCGTGAGAAGGTCCCAGACAAAACTACTCAAGGAGCCCCTCCATCTTGTGGATAATCAGTCTTTGGTTTTCAAGGTCTACCTTCCGGATCACTTCCCGGATCACTGGGATCAGGACTTCCCCTGCTTCCCCACGGACCACATAGACGTCATTGCTTCCGGTCTCCAGGATATCTTCCACTACCCCGAGATATTCCTCCGAGTCGGTATAGACCGACAGGCCGATGATATCCGCGTAATAATAGCTCCCTTCCGGGAGCTGCACGGCCTCTGTCCGGGGGATGAGGATCCGCGATTGCATAAAAGGTTCCACATCCTCCGGCGTATCTTTCCCTTCCAGATGAAGGATCAGGCGATCCTGCTGGAATCGCACCCGGTCAATCCGTACGGCATGTCTCTTTCCTGTCCGGTCCTCAAGAACCACATCCTGCAGGTCCAGGAACCTATCCGGAGAATCGGTCAGAGGATAGACCTTTACCTCGCCCCGGATGCCGTGCTTTTTGAAGACCGTCCCGACTTCAATCCATTCTTCCATCATAATCAAGACAACAGAATTGCGTTTCTACTCGATTATTTCGAGAACACAGCGCTTGCCCAATTTGGTCCCGGCAGCATTCAGAATGGTCCTGAGCGACCTCGCCGTCCTCCCCTGCTTGCCGATGACCTTTCCCAAATCTTCCTGGGCCACCTTCAGTTCAATGACCGTTGTCTTCTCCCCTTGAAGTTCATTCACTTCCACGGATTCAGGATGATCCACCAGCGCCTTCACCACGTACAGTATGAGATCTTTCATATTCGCTCACCCCCACACCTGAGCAGTACTGAAACCGGGACGTCCCCAGCACAATTATGCGCTTTTCAGGAACTTTTGCCAGAGGCCTGAACTCTTCAGGAATCTTTTTACCGTTTCCGTGGGTTGGGCTCCGGACCCCAGCCACCTGAGAATGGACTCTTCCTCGAGCTTGACCACGGATGGGTTTTTACGCGGGTCATAGGTCCCAACCTGTTCAATGAATTTACCGTCTCTGGCCCTGCGCGAATCCGTCACCACAATTCTGTAATAAGGAACCTTCTTCGCGCCAAAACGGCTCAGTCGTATGGAAACAGCCATTTTTTCACCTCCCTTTCATAAAACCAATTAACGCTTGATCTTCCGCTTCGTTTTCAACTTCTTCCTGAACCGCCCGCCGCCCATCATGTCAAGGGGGTTTCCCTGAGCCATTCCTGAATACCCTGCAGGCATGGCCGGGACTCCTCCTTTGGAGAACATCTTGAACATCTTCTGCATCTGGGCAAACTGCTGCAGGAGGCGGTTGATCTCCTGCACCGTGGTCCCGCTCCCCCGGGCGATCCGTTTCCTGCGGCTTCCATTGATGATCTGATAGGACCCCCGTTCATCGGATGTCATGGAACAGATGATCGCCTCGATCCGCGTCAGCTCCTTGTCATCGGGTTTTGCCGCATTCAGTTCCTTGATTCTCCCGAATCCCGGGATCAGCTTGACGAGCTGTTCCAAAGATCCCATCTTTCTGACCTTCTTGAGCTGGTCCAGAAAATCATTTAGGGTAAACTGCTGTTTCCGGATCTTTTGTTCCAGCTTGCCGGCCTGCTCCTCGTCGTATGACTCCTGGGCCTTTTCGATGAGGGTCAGCATGTCCCCCATCCCCAGAATCCGGGAAACCATCCGTTCCGGGTGGAAGACCTCGATCTGTTCAAGCTTTTCGCCGGTCCCTACAAACTTGATGGGTTTCTTGGTCACATAATTAATGGAAAGGGCCGCACCTCCCCGGGCATCCCCGTCCATCTTGGTAAGGATCACCCCCGTGATATCCAGCCGCTCATTGAAGCGCTGGGAGGTATTGACCGCATCCTGGCCGGTCATGGCATCGGCCACAAAGAGGATTTCATGAGGGGCCGTCTCCTGCTTGATCCGCTCCAACTCCTCCATCAACGTTTCATCGATATGGAGCCGCCCGGCCGTATCCAGGAACAGGAGGTCAAACCCCTGGGATTCGGCCTTTTTCTTGGCCTCTTTGCAGATAGCCACAGGATCCCTGCTCTCGGAACTGTAGACCGGGATCCCCAGCTGTTCACCCAGGACCTGGAGCTGCAGAATGGCTGCAGGACGGTAGACGTCCGCCGCGACCATGAGCGGACGATGCCCCTTCTTCTTGTACATCTTCGCCAGTTTGCCTATGGTCGTGGTCTTTCCCGACCCCTGGAGGCCGGCAACCATAACCACCGTGGGAGGCTTTGAGGAGAGCCTCATCGCACTCTCTGTGGATCCCATCAGGGCCGTCAGTTCCTGCTGCACGACCTTGATGAACTGCTGGCCCGGATTCAGGCTCTGATGGACCTCAAGATTCAGGGAACTTGCCCGTATGTTATCGAGCAGGTCGCGGACCACCTTGTAATTGACGTCCGCCTCCAGCAGGGCCATCTTCACGTCATTGAGCGCATCCTGGATGTTCTCGGCGGAGAGAGCCCCTTTCCCCGTAACTTTCCTGAAAATTGAGTTTAATTTCTCAGTCAGCGTATCAAACACGGAACATACTCCTGCCCCAACTCGTCAATCCTGTTTTTCTTGACTTAACATCAGCCGTTCACACAGGATTTCGATAATAATTAAAGATTTAGATTTTATTTTTTTTTCTATTATCTGTCAAGATAATAATGATTTTATTCAGGAAAGCGCTTGTCTGAAGCGGCGGATTGTTTCCTTATAGTCCTTTGTCCCGAAAATAGCCGATCCGGCCACCAGGATATCGGCGCCGGCACGGGCGATTTTCCCGGCATTCTCGACCTTGACCCCTCCGTCCACTTCAATGGACAGATTCAGCCCTTTGGACTTGACCATTTCTTTGAGAAGGGAGATCTTGGGCAGCACGGCCTCAATAAAACTCTGACCGCCGAACCCGGGATTTACCGACATGATCAGGACCTGGTCCAGGTCTTTTAATACGTATTCAATCACGTTGAGCGGCTGGTGCGGATTCAAGGCCACGCCAGCCTTTATCTTGAGATCCCGAATCTGCTGGATGGCCCGGTGCAGATGGACGCAGGCCTCGGCATGGATGGTCAGTATGTCCGCCCCGGCCTCGACAAACTCCGGGATGTATTTCGAGGGATCCGATATCATCAGGTGCACGTCCAGGGGAAGGCGCGTAACCTTGCGGATCGCCTTGACCACCAGAGGGCCTATGGTGATATTCGGTACGAAGTGCCCGTCCATGACATCCACATGGATATACTCGGCACCGGCCTCTTCCACGGCCCGGATCTCTTCCCCGAGCCTGACGAAATCCGATGACAGAATCGAGGGCGCAATTTTAACCATTTCCCATACCTTTCAGGATCGGATGCAATAACTACAGACCGGATCAATCTACTGGATATCATCACGCATGTCAAGCTGGTTTCACTCAATTTCCTGTTGACATCCCTGCTTTCAATCATTAAAATGTAAAAACGAAAATCGGTAATGATATGCTGGTAAATGGGACAGCTCAAACCTGGCGAAAACCTATGAATTAATGGTCTCCGTGCCTGGCTCGTCAACCTCCCATAAGTAATCAAAAAGGTGAGAAGATGTGCCGTTTAAGCGCCATTACATCCGGCCGGTATTTTTCTCCATTGGAGAATATCCTGGCCCTGGAAACCATGAAGGAAGGTCACGACGGGTCCGGCCTGGGACTGGTGCTCAAGGATCTGGGCGGGATGTTCAAAGACATGAAGGGGTACCCCATCCTGTCCGGCATCTGCTCCGACAAGGGCCTGGAGATCATGGACCAGTACATGAAGGCCCGGGGGTTCGAAGAACTCCTGTTCTGGGAACCTGACATCCATGCAGTCCCCGGCTCAGACATACAGAGAAGGGACCACTACTTCGCCAAGGTCTACAACTACCCGGCTGAGATGCGGGAGCTGCCCATGCCGGAGAAAGAGGATCTCCTCATGAACACCCGCCTCGCCCTGCGGAGCATCGGAGAAAGGGATGAATCGATCTTCGTCTTCTCTTTCTATCCGGACGTCATCACGCTCAAAGAGGTGGGCGACCCGCTGCAGCTTGCGGAATTCTTCGGACTCGACAAAGGAAAACTCACAGCCAAGATTATCCTGGCGCAGGGGCGGCAGAATACCAACTATGCGATCTACCTCTATGCCTGCCATCCGTTCTTTATCCAGGGATACTGCACCATGACCAACGGGGAGAACACGGCCTTCGTCCCCATTCGTGAGTTCATCTCAAGCCGCGGCTTCCCGGGCTACACGGGGTACAACAGCGATAGTGAGGTCTTTACCCACATCCTTCATTACTGTCACAGGCAGTTGAAATATCCTCTGTCCTATTACAAGGATGTGATCACTCCGCTCAAGAATTCGGAGATCGAGAAAAGGCCGGACAGCAGGGCACTCGGCCTGATTAAAAATTCGCTGCGCCCGCTCTGCATCGACGGGCCGAACTGCGTCATCGGGTTCACACCCGACGGCACGGTATTCATGGCCCAGGATTCCAAAAAACTCAGACCGGGCGTGGTCGGAGGCGCTCCGGGAAAGTTTGCGCTCATGTCTGAAGAATGCGGGTTGGACAAGGCCGTTCCCGTCAGGGACAAGGCAGCTGACTTTTCGCCCATGAAATACGACATGGTAATCGTCACACCCGATGCCAGGGAGTTAAAACAATGGAACCAGCTGAACGTTTAGACCAGAATCACGAATTCTCTCTCAGGGAGTTTCCCTATATCATCCGGTGGCGTGAGGACCGCTGCACCCGCTGCGGCCGCTGCACGGCCGTGTGCCCCGTGAACGCCATTGAACCGTCGGTCTTTGCCCAGCGGCTGGTCCAGTCCGAAGGGAGCACCCCTCTCCCCTCCACGGTTCGAAAGATCATGCACGGGATCCGTCAGGTCACGGATATGGAAAGATACTGCACAGGGTGCGGCTCCTGCTCCCTGGTCTGCCCGACCGTGGCCATCGAACCGGAATACAATCCGCGTCACAAATTCCTTTTCTATAAGAATAAGGGAGGCGTCCCCTACACCAGGGGCGGACGGAGAAACGATCCAAGCCCGTCCACCGTGGACCAGATGAAATTCACCCGGATCTCCATGCTCACGGACCCGGCACTGGATGCCGGCCGGCACGAATTCCACATCCGCACCCTCCTCGGAAGGATCCTTCCGCCCGAGAAGCTCCCTCTTGAAGTCAAGGACGGCCTTCTTGCGGTCAGGGAGGACATTGGATTCATCCCTCCGGTCAGGGAGATCTATCCCATCCGGATCGGGAGCATGTCCGTGGGGGCGCTCTCGCCCCACATGTGGGAAGGGCTGGCCATGGGCGTGGCCTATCTCAATGAAGTCGAAGGGCTCCCGGTGGTCATGTGCACCGGCGAAGGCGGCATACCGCCGAGGCTGCTCACCTCCCGGTTTGCAAAATATTTTATCCTTCAGATCGCCTCGGGTTATTTCGGATGGGACGAGATCATCCATGCCATCCCGAGGATGGTGGAAGACCCTGCTGCCATCGAGATCAAATACGGTCAGGGCGCCAAGCCCGGGGACGGGGGCCTGCTCATGGCCTACAAGGTACTCAAACTCATTGCAAAGATCCGTGGCGTGCCTGAATACGTGGACCTGGCGTCTCCGCCCACGCACCAGACACAGTATTCCATTGAGGAGGCCGTGGCCAAGATGATCCAATCCATGTCCATGGCCTGGGGATTCCGTGTCCCGGTCTATCCCAAGATCTCCGGGACCAAAACGGCCCGGGCAGTCCTCAACAACCTGGCGAGAAACCCCTATGCAGCGGCCCTCTGCATCGACGGCGAAGACGGCGGGACCGGTGCGGCCTATAACGTCTCCATGGACAAGATGGGACACCCCATCGCATCCAACATCCGGGACTGCTATCTCGACCTGGTCAAGCAGGGGAAGCAGAACGAACTTCCCCTTATCGCGGCCGGAGGCATGGGAAAGACAGGCAGCCTCGCGGCCAATGCCGCGGCCATGATCATGCTCGGCGCATCGGCCGTGGACATCGGCAAATATATCATGCAGTCCGCTGCCCAGTGCTTCGGGGATGAATACAACCGCTGCAACCTCTGCAATACCGGGAGGTGTCCCAGGGGGATCACCACACAGGACCCCAAACTCTACCGGCGGCTCGACCCTGACAAGGTAGCGGAACGGGTGGTGGATGTATTCAAGTCCGCTGACATGGAACTCAAAAAGATCTTTGCCCCCATGGGGCGGAGCACCCAACTCCCCATCGGCATGTCGGACGGCCTGGGTGTTGCGGACAAGGAGATCGCCGAACGGCTGAAAATCAGCTACGTCTGTTGAGAACACAATGATCATTCATGGAAACATAAAAGGCAAGAGAGTCTCTTCCCGTGAACTCGAGGAACGGGTGCAGAAGGCGGTCCGGGATGGAGAGCGCACGCTCTCCATCCGTGCCGACGGACAGCACGGGATCGGCGGCCGCATCTGGCCCACCGGGCAGAAGGTCCGGATCAGCGTGGAAGGCCCTGTGGGGCAGCGTCTCGGAAGCATGGGTATGGCCGGCACCGAGATTGTTTTAAAAGGGGGCGCTTCCGACGATGCGGGCTGGATCAACTGTGGGGCCAGGATCACGGTGCTCGGCGATGTGACCAACGGCGCACACAATGCCGGCGCCCAGGGCATTCTTTATGTGCAGGGCGGCGGCGGCGCACGCTGCGACACCATGACCAAGGCCAACCCACGCTTTGAACCATTGCAGTCCTGGTACTTCCGGGACGTGGGGGACTCCTTTGCCGAGTTCAAGGCCGGTGGCATTGCAGTGGTGTGCGGGGTCAATCCGAGGAATTCCGGCAACATCCTGGGCTACCGCCCCTGTGTCGGTATGGTCGGCGGAACTGTATATTTCCGCGGCCCCATTCAAGGATACAGCCAATCCGACGTCAAGTGCGTGGACCTCACTCCCCAGGACTGGGACTGGCTGTGCGAAAACATCAAGCCGTATCTCAAGGCCATCGACCGGATGGCGTACCTTGCAGAACTGACCCGCTCTATCCGGGACTGGAAAAAACTGATCGCCTATACCCCTGCGGAAAAGAAAGAACGCAAAGGCATGAAGATGCCCACCACCGAGTTTCGGGCCCAGGTATGGGAACCAGCTGTAGGCAAAGGGGGCATCTTCGGGGAATACCTGGACCACGACCAGACCATCCTCCCCTATATCACGACCGGGGAGAACCGGCGGTTCCGGCCCGTATGGAACAATCATCAATACCTCCCCCCCTGTGCCTATGCCTGCCCTTCCAGGATCCCTTCGCACAGACGGGCCTCCCTGATCCGTGAAGGCAAGCTGCAGGAGGCCCTTGAACTGGTGCTTCAGTACAGCCCCTTCCCGGCAAGCGTGTGCGGCCGGATCTGCCCCAACCTCTGCATGGACGCCTGCACCCGGGGAAGGCTGGACAAACCCCTGGACATCAAAAACCTCGGAGCATTGAGCCTGGATCTCCCCGCACCCGGAAAGGCCGGTTCCACGGGAAACAAGGTGGCGGTAATCGGCGCCGGCCCCGGTGGGCTTTCCGCGGCATGGCAGCTGGCGCTCAAGGGACACAGCGTAAGCCTCTATGAGGCATCGGACAGGCTCGGCGGAAAAATCGAATGGTGCGTTCCTCGGGAGCGTCTGCCGCAGAAGATCCTGAAGAAGGAGATCTCCCGGTTTGAAGAGATGGGGGTTTCCGTCCACCTGAAAACCAAAATAACCAGGAAGATTTTCAACGAGCTGTACAAGTCGCATAACATCGTGATCGTGGCCTGCGGCGCGCAGGAGGCCAGAACCATTCAGTTCCAGGGATCGGACCATGTCGTGCCCGGTATTGAATTTCTCAAGCAGGTCAATTACGGCAAACCCATGGACCTTGCAGGGAAAAAGGTGGTGGTCATCGGTGCAGGAAACGCGGGCATGGATATCGCCTGCCAGTCCTATGACCTGGGCGCAGAATCCGTGACGGCTGTGGATATACAACCGCCGGCAAGCTTCAGCAAGGAGCAGGAGATGGCAAAGGCCAAGGGAACCAGGATCCTCTACCCCAAGGTTACGGAAAAATATGATCCCAAGAAAAAGAAGATCCATTTCAAAGACGGGACGTCTCTAAACGCAGACGTGGTGATCATCTCCATCGGCGAGACCCCGGTCCTTGACTTCCTCCCTCCGAGCGTGCACACGGAACGGGGATTCATTCAGGTCAATGAATACGGCCAGACGTCCGACGTGAAGGTCTTCGCCGTGGGCGACGCCACCCGGCCCGGGCTTGTGACCCACGCCATCGGGCAGGGCCGCCTCACCGCGGATGCGGTCCATGCCCAGATGATGAGCTTTGACCTCATCCCGGAAATCAAGCAGGTCATCCCTTACGAACGGATCAGGACAGTCTATTATGAACGGTCCCTGGTGGACGAATTCGCTCCGCAAAAAGAAGCGGACCGCTGCATGTCCTGCGGTTCCTGCCGTGACTGCCACATGTGTGAAACTACCTGCTATTACGGAGCGATCTCCCGGAAGGCCATGGAAGACGGAGGTTTCGAATACGTGGTTGACCCCAAGCTCTGCGTGGGATGCGGTTTCTGCGCCGGCATCTGCCCCTGCGGCGTGTGGGAGATGACCGAGAATCTTTCATCAACCCGCTAATATCTAAAGAAGGCAAATTATGAGACCCTTAATAACAAGGGAGGTGATTCAATACCCTGTTTTTGCCTTTGTTCTTTGTATGTCAAATGGCATTAAAATTCCGGCATTTCTTATTTTCTCGTGACAATAAAATTAGATTCGTAGCATTGAGTCC
This sequence comes from bacterium, assembly GCA_919901565.1. Taxonomy (GTDB): domain Bacteria; phylum CG2-30-53-67; class CG2-30-53-67; order CG2-30-53-67; family CG2-30-53-67; genus CG2-30-53-67. Next base: position 11,526 of record CAKKPE010000058.1, on the reverse strand, counting down.
AGACTTTCCTTCCGTCTGTCCGGATCCAGACCGATCCGTTCAGATCGGTCCTGAACAGGGCCTTTTCCGGGAAGATATACCGATACCTGCCGAGGACATCCGAATTGGGGAATTGAAAGGGATTGTTGCTGCCGAGCTGGAACACGGCCATCTCCGGCCTGACGCCGTCTATAAAGGAAGGGCTGCTGGAATGCGTGCTTCCGTGATGGGGGACCTGCAGAATGGTGCTCTTCAATCCTTGTCTCCCGTATGTCTGCAGGAGATTTTTTTCACCGGGTGCCTCCAGGTCCGCGGTAACCAGAAGGCTGATCTCCCCAAAAGTCACTTTCAGAATCAGGGAGTCGTTGTTCACCGAGGAATTGGAACCGGAGGTATAACCGGAGCCGTGGTGCAGGACATCAAAGAAAATATTTCCCTTGGCTATCCGCTCTCCAGTATGGTTCAGAAAACGCCTTGGAATCCCCTTGTCAGCGATGAGTTTTCGGAAACGCCGGTATTCCTCGGACGGGAATGCCTCCCAGGCATCCCAGACCTCTCCTACAGGGATCTCCTCCAGAATCCCGATGAGTCCGTTCATGTGGTCAGGATGGGGATGGGTCAGAATCATGAGATCCACTTTCCGTATCCCCATGGCAAGCAGGGCCGGGAGCACGACCTGCCTTCCGATGTCCTGAGAGGATAGATAAGAGCCTCCGCCGTCAATCAGCACGGTTTCTGCATGCGGAAGGATCAGCAGGATGGAGGAGCCCTGCCCCACGTCCAGGAACCGGATATGGAGCTCTCCGTCACCTCTGATCCTCCCTATCCAGAAGGATGCCGCGAAAAAGAGGAGGCTCAAGATCAGGATGCAGCCGATACGCCGGGCCTCCCCCATCCTGGGGAAAATCAGAATGAGAAGAAACAAAACATAATAGATCAATGTCAGAACTCCGGGCGGTGGGAAGACCCAGGTTGACGCCCAGGTGAACGAGCCGAAATAATCAACCCCGTTTGCAAGAAGAGTGACCCCTACCCCTGAAATCTTTGCCGGCCATACTGCCAGGGGAGGATAAATCAGGAATAATACAAGAGTGATCAGCGCACAAGGGACGATCCAGAAACCGGTCAGGGGGACGAGCAGAAGGTTCGTTACGATCCCAGCCTGGCTTACGCGGTGGAACGTTGCCGCAGTAATCGGCGCTGTGGCCGTCGTGGCGATAAGGGTAACGAAGATAAGTCCGGTTATTTTTTCGAATATGTTCCTGCTGATATCATAAAAACCGCTCTTGCCGGGCTGCAAAGCGTGCGTTTTGCGCTCTTCCCACTCACCGGTCTGTTGATGCTGAAGGGAGAGGACCATGGCCGTGACCGCTGCAAAGGAGAGCTGGAAATCTATGTCAAAGAGAGAAGGCGGCCGCCAGACGAGAATGGCCAGCGCGGCAAGAATCAATGTCTGAAAGAGATCCCTTTCACGCTCCAGGACCCTGGCGGCCAGATAAACCATGATCATGATGCAGGCACGGACCGCTGAGGTGCTGCCGCCTACAAAAATTGTATAAATCGGAAACAGGATCAGGGTCATCATCGATGCGAGCCGGAATGGAATAAACCAGAAATAGGATTTCCGGAGAATGGACAAGGGAAGAAAGTATCTGAAGATCAACAAGAGGCACTGGTAGCAGAAGAATGAGACAAACCACATATTGAGCCCTGATATGGCCAGAAGATGCGAGGTCCCGGTCCTGGCAAAACGCTCCTGCATCTCCCGAGATACTCCGCTTCGGTCCCCGGTTATGAGTGCCTTGATCAGGGCGGTTGAGGATTCAGGGAACAGGGTGCCCAGAAAGTGATGAAAGTCCTTCTTGTATCCCATGATCCTCATGATGAAGGGGTTCCCCTTCCGTTTCTCAATCACCTTTATACCGCCGGGCGATGCCGATCCCATAACCCATATCCCCTTTCTTTTTAAATGGGCGGCATAATCAAAGGCGCCGGGATTTTTGTAATTCCTGGGCCTTCTAAATGTCCCGGTAACTTTCACCCTGTCTCCATAGTCGAGATCCACGCTCTTTGTCCCCTGCTGTTTGGCCGTGGAAGAGGTGTATATGGAAACATCCATCATGCCGGAAGATTCCATGCCCTGGTATCGCTCTATAGAAAGAAGAAACCGGACCCGGTCTGCAAAAACTTCCGGGAAGGAAACCACCATGCCGGTCACCGTGGATTTATGCTGATCATCCATGCGCCGCAGGATATGGTCTTTGGGCAGGCAGGTCATCCAGAGGGACTGTCCGAGGGCGCCGAGAAAAAAAAATACAGAGAGCAGAAGTAACCATTCGAACCGTTTAAACCTTTTGAACGAAATAACCAAGAGCATGACCGGGACAAGGATCACAAGAAACAGAGTCCAGGGATCTGCGTACGCCGAGAGCAGGATGCCGGAGATGATCGAGATCAATACGTAAAAGAGCGGTCTGTTCATGACCTCTCCTCGTTCAGGACCGCATGTTCCATGATCTGCCGGAGCTTTTTCTTTCCGATCCCGTGGACATTCAGCAGGTCCTCATTGTCCTTGAAAGGCCCATTCTCCTCCCTGTACCTTACGATCCGTGCGGCCAGTTCCGGCCCGATCCCGGGAATCTCTACCAGTTCCAGGGCTGAAGAACGGTTGAGTGAAATGACGTTTTCAAACCCGGAGTCAAGACAAGGGACTCTCAGAACCGAATCACGGACCAGAGGGGCCGAGAGATTGAGCCGGCTGAGGTCGGCATATCCGGTGGGGCCGCCGGCAGTTTGAATGGCCTGCATGACCGAGGATGGCTCATCGAACAGGTAAGTCCCGGGTTTCCAGACCTCCCCGGCCACTGAAACCAAAACACTCCCTGACTTTTGCCCGTCACCGGAGAATCCCGGTTCTCCGACCAGGTCATTGGAGAGGAAACGGACGAGAAAGACACCGTAGAGCGCCCAGCAAACGAGTAATAATATTCTCTTATGGGAAAGAAAAAATGTCATTAGAAACCTATGATATTATTATACATAGATTAATAAATAAATTCGCATACAGAACGACAGAACAAAGCAGACCGAGGCGCTACGAAGTCGAGGAGTGCGGCGTACTGATCGTACGCCGCAACTACGAGACGAGGAAGCAACAAAGGTATGCAAAGTTATGTCGCTCTGTATAGATGTTTTACAGGAGGGTATTCAGGCAGGTTCCGGCCTGCGGGGCAGGCCTCTAGAAAAGTTTACCCCTCCTCAATATGATCCACCGTACACTCGGCCTTGCCGCTGTGAAAATGGATCCTTAACCGGTCATTCAGAGAAATCTTCCTGCTCTCCGTGATGATCTTCCCTTCAGGAAGCTTGTAGACGATGCTGTAGCCGCGATGCAGGACGTTCAGCGGGTTCAGGGTTTCGAGTCTGGCTGAAAGGGCGGACAACCGGTCTCTTCGTCCCTGAAGAGCGATCATGATCTCCCTCTGATTCTTTTTCGCATAGGCCTTCAGCCGCCCACGAAGTTCCCGGACCCTGTCCATGGGGCTCAAAAAACGAAGTGAATTCATCCGGCCATGAATATGCGCTTTCAGGGAATCCAGCCTGTGCCGCAACGATGTATTCAGGTCCTCGTTCAGGTCGTCCAGACGCTGCCGGACCCTGTTGAGTCTCTGTTCCGGGCTGATGAGCCTGCGGGAGAATATCTCCAGTCCGGAGCGCACCCGGTTCAGGATGTTCCCGGCCTGATTCTGAAGACGCTTCTCCATTGCGGCGATCCGTGCTTGTATCTCCGCCTTGTTCTGGACAACGAGTTCCGCTGCCGCTGAAGGGGTCGGAGCCCTGAAATCAGCCACGAAGTCTGCAATGGTAAAATCCGTTTCATGCCCCACGGCGGAGATGACCGGTATGCTGGAACTGTAAATCGCTCTGGCCACCTTCTCTTCGTTGAAAGGCCAGAGGTCCTCAAGAGATCCGCCGCCGCGTGCAAGAATGATGACATCCAGATCCTCCCGGCGGTTCATCACTTCCATGGCTTCGACAATCTCCGGTGCGGCGCTCTCACCCTGGACATGGACCGGAGCGATCAGGATCTCCACATTGGCAAAACGGCGGCTGATGATGTTAAGGATATCCTGGATCGCGGCACCGGTAGGCGAAGTGATCACGCCGATCCGCTGAGGGAGCAGGGGAAGCTTCTTTTTATGGGCCGGATCGAACAACCCCTCTTTCTCAAGGCGCTCCTTGATCTGTTCAAAGGCAAGGTGGAGCGCGCCCAGGCCCATGGGTTCCATGTAGTCTACACTGATCTGGACCGTACCCCGTGCCTCATAGACGGTCACGACACACTTGCAGAGGGCCTGCATGCCGTCTTCCGGCTCAAAGCGGATATAGCGTTTTCTGTGTTTGAAGAAGACGGCCTGGATCTGGGCCTGGTCATCCTTGAGCGTGAAATAGGTATGCCCGGAATAGGGGGTTTTGAGGTTGGATATCTCACCGGTGACCCAGACCGCAGGAAACGCCTCTTCCAGCCGGCCGCGGATCCTTGATGTCAGTTCATGAACGGTCAGAACTTCGTAGGGGAAGTTTTTCAGATCTTCCATGGTTTGCGCTCATCCTTCATCTTCCAGTCTAAGACGCAGAATATGGTTTGCCTTTCCGGTCCCTGCATCCAGGTCCAGGAGCACCCCGCAGAGAATCGTGGGCCCGTTGGCCGTGTCGAACCGCTGCGGGATCTGGTAAAGATATTTTTCAATAATAATTTCCTTTTTAACGCCGATGACCGAATCTCTCGGGCCGGTCATTCCCACGTCGGTGATATAGGCGGTCCCGCCGGAAAGGATCGTCTCGTCCGCGGTCTGAACGTGGGTGTGGGTCCCCAGGACGGCGCTGACCTTGCCGTTTAAGAACCATCCCATGGCGATCTTTTCGGATGTGGCCTCGGCATGAAAGTCCACCACGATGACCGGTGTCTCATGCCGGAGTTTCTCCACCTCGGCCTCCGCACACCGGAAGGGGCAGTCGAGAGGGTGCATGAAGACCCTTCCCATGAGATTGAGAAATGCAGCCTTCTCACCCGAAGCCGTGGAAACCACGCAGCTCCCCCGGCCCGGAACGCCGGGAGGGTAATTGGCCGGCCTGAGGATGGTCTTCTGTTCATCCAGAAGCTGGTAGACCTCCTTCTTGTTCCATATATGATTCCCGGAGGTCAGGACCTGGATCTCCATGGCCTTGAGCTGCTCAAAGACCTTCGGGGTCAGCCCGAACCCTGCGGCGGCATTCTCACAATTCGCCACACAGAGATCGACCCCGAACCGGGTGATGAGTTTGGGGAGGGCCCGCTCTGCAGCCTGCCTGCCCGGTTTACCGATAATGTCGCCGAGAAAAAGAATCTTCATTGGGAAACTTCGTCTCTTTCGTGTTTAAGTTGAACCACGCAGAAATTGGAAATCATAGTATTTTTTGCACACCTTAAGAATCAAAGATCAAAGATAACAAATCAAAATGACAAATCAAAATATAAAAATGGTACGGCCTCTTTTGGAAAGCCTGCCCTGGATTCAAGACATGTGTTCCCAGGCTGGCAAGACCCCGAAGCGCTCCATGACGAATGAAGCGAGAGGTCTTTGCCCTCTATCGCACGTCAATAAAATCGAGTCATAAAAGAGTTAATCTCAAAACCCGTATTGATATTCATTTATTATTTTTACTTTGTCATTTTGATTTTTGATTCTTTATCTTTAATTTTTTTAGCTGTCCAACTTTTTTGCGAAAGAACCGACTTTCCCTATTAATCCCCTCCCCCTCTTATGGGGAGAATAAATTTGTTCAACGGCTTAACCGTTAAACAAATTTATTTGGCATACTCAACAAAACGGCTCTCCCGAATCACGGTGACCTTGATCTTGCCAGGATAGGTCAATTCCTGCTCGATTTTCTTGCAGATATCCTTGACCATGATCGCTGCCTTTTCGTCTGAAACCTGTCCGTTCTCTACGATGATCCGGACCTCACGGCCCGCCTGTATGGCATAGGACTTTTCCACCCCTTCGAAGGTATTGGCAATCTCTTCGAGTTTCTCGAGCCGCTTCACATAGGCGTCCAGGCTCTCTTTGCGTGCACCGGGCCTTGCAGCGGAAAGTGCATCCGCTGCCGCAACCAGGACCGATTCAGGACAGATCGCCTCAATATCATCGTGATGCGAGGCAATGGCATTGATCACCTTCGGATCTTCGCCGTATTTCCGTGCAAGGTCCGCCCCGATGCCCGAATGGGTTCCCTCAACCTCATGGTCCACGGCTTTGCCGATATCATGCAGCAGGCCGGCCCGTTTGGCCAGTGTCACATCCAGCTTCAGTTCCGAGGCCATGACCCCGCAGAGGTAGGCCACTTCCTCGGAGTGATTCAGGACGTTCTGCCCATAACTGGTCCGATATTTCAGACGGCCGATCAGCTTGATGATCTCCGGATGCACGGCATGCACACCCACATCAAATGTGGCCTTTTCCCCTTCTTCCTTGATGGACTGGTCCACTTCCTTACGGACCTTGCTCACCACCTCTTCGATTCGTGCCGGGTGGATCCTGCCGTCACTGATCAGCCGTTCCAGTGAAATGCGGGCCACCTCTCTCCGTATCGGATCGTATCCGGAGAGGATCACGGCCTCCGGAGTATCATCGATAATCAGATCGATGCCGGTGGCAGCCTCGAGTGAACGGATGTTCCGCCCCTCACGGCCGATGATCCGCCCTTTCATATCATCGCTGGGCAGATTCACCACGGAGACGGTGATCTCCGAGATGAAGTCCCCTGCGCACCGCTGTACGGCCAGGGCAATGATGTTCTTGGCCTCCTTGTCCGCGTTCTCCCGGGTTTCGTCCATGATCCGCTTCACATTCTTCGCGGATTCATAACGGGCCTCATTCTCCATGGTCTGCATCAGCGTCCGCTTGGCCTCTTCAGAAGACATGCCTGAGATCCGCTCCAGCTTCTGGGTCTGCTCGGCCAGGGCCTGATTGTACTTGGCTTCCTTCTCCTGGACCCGTTTTTCCATGGTCATCAGACCCTTCTCCCTGCCCTTGACATCCAGTTCCTTCCTCTCGACCAGGGTGAAACGCTTCTCTATATTCTCTTCCTTTTGAGCAAGACGCTTCTCTCTGTTCTGAAGTTCGGCACGAACATCTTTGGTCTCCTTTTCAAAATCGGAGCGGGCCTGGTAAACCATCTCCTTGGCCTCGAGACGCGCCTCTTTCACGAGCTGATCGGCCTGCTTTTTTGATGAACCGAGTATCCCGTCCGCTTCCTTGCTGGCATTCCCGATCTTCTTCTTGTACATCTGTTGACTGAAGATCACCCCGATAGAGACCCCGATAATCCCCGAAAGGGCGACCCACAGTACGGTCATTAAATTTAGATTAATGGTCTTCACCCCCTTATTGGTCAATGGTTAATGTCATCTCTTCTCTTCCTTTTTCTTCTTCCATTCCTGCATCCGCTTCCGGATCGCCTGTTCGTACCCCTGATCCGTAGGTTCATAATAATGTTTCTCTGCGGAGAGGTAGTCTTGAGAAACAAAGTGTCCCGGATAATCATGGGGATACCGGTATCCCTTTCCCCTGCCCAGGGACCCTGCGCCGTCATAGTGGGAATCCCTAAGAAAATCAGGAATCGTAAGGGTCTCCGCTGAGCGGACATCCGAGAGGGCCTGCTCCACGGCCAGATAAGAGGCATTGCTCTTGGGCGCCGTGGCAATGTACGTGACCGCCTGCGCCAGAAGGATCCTCGCTTCCGGCATACCGATCCTCTCCACGGCCCGCAGGGCAGCCTCTGCAACCAGGAGCGCCATGGGGGCGGCATTCCCCACATCTTCGGATGCGCAGATCACAACCCTCCTGGCAATGAAACGGGGGTCTTCTCCCCCTTCAATCATCCTGGCCAGATAGTAGACCGCCGCATCCGGGTCTGAACCCCGCATGCTCTTTATAAAAGCCGAGGCCGTATCGTAATGGGCGTCCCCATCCCGGTCGTATTGAAGCGCCTTCTTTTGTACGGCCTCTTCAGCCACAGGGAGGCTGAAGTCGATGACCCCGTCCACCGGGGGCGTGGTCAGGACCCCGGTTTCCAGGCTGTTCAATGCCTTGCGGGCATCTCCATCAGACATGGAGACAATATGCTTCAGGGCCTCATCGGATATCCGTATCCTGATCCGCCCGAACCCCCGATCCGGATCCTCCATGGCACGCCTTGCAATACGCATGAGTTCTTCTTCAAGCAGCGGTTTGAATTCAAGAATCCGGGAACGGGAACGGAGTGCCGGAATCAGGGCAAAGAAGGGATTCTCTGTTGAGGCGCCGATCAGAATGATTTTCCCCTTTTCCAGATCAGGAAGCAAGGCATCCTGTTGAACCTTGTTGAATCGATGGATCTCGTCGACAAAGAGTATGGTCCGTTTCTGCTGACGTTTTTTTGTCTCTCCTGCCTCCCCCACCGCTTTACGGATTTCCCCTACTCCGGCTGTAACGGCATTCATCGGAATAAAGGCGGCCCCGGTCCTTTCGGCAATGAGGCTTGCCAATGCGGTCTTGCCGGTCCCCGGCGGTCCATAGAAGATGAATGACGAAATACGGTCCTCCTCAATGGCACTGCGAAGCGGTTTCCCATGGGCCAGCAGATGACGCTGACCTTCAAACTCACCCAGGTTCCTGGGGCGCATCCTCCATGCCAGGGGGGCATCCTGCTCGATTTCCGGCCCTTTTTCCTGCTCAAAAAGCTCCATCATTGTCCTCCAACGGAGTTCACTGAAAATCACCCGAACCCGAAGGGGTCTTCAAACGTCAATGAAACTGCTGTAGTAAGATTGCAGGCAGGAGTGAAAAAGGGGAGTTGCGGGAAAACCGGCATGACTGGTCAAAACAAATAAAATAGTAACCTGATCTAAGTTCTCTTTATTCCGAGGGTTCGTTGTTTCATCAGGCAACCATGACCCGTCCATAATAAAAAATATTAAAAAACCATACATTTCGTTAAAATGATTGGCCGCTTTATTTCCTTAATTACCGGCAGGTGAGACTCACCATGTATCACCGTGTACGAGACCATACGCTTTTATTCAGGTTTTCCTGCTCCCTTTATTATCCTGCCCAGCATTTAAATTCCTTTTTCCTCCCTGAATCAGTCAGTAGGATGTTTATAGGTAAGTAACTCGGTTTGTTCTTCTTAAAAAATATATATTCAAAAAACCCCCGCCTTGCCGTGTGACCGCATAAATTTGAACCTGATAACCCAGGTGGGCACCGTGATAAAGACTTTAGGCTTCCCTCTATATAGAGGGCATGCACACCGCCCTTAGGGACAGTTCCCATTCAAATAAGTGTTGGCTCAAAACACTGCCGGTCATCACTTGCAAGGCAGGGAGTTCTTAATTCTCCATTTCAGTTGAGGATACTATATCGCAGTGTAAAAATAAAAGTCAATAGGGAAAAACCTTCGGAAAGATCAATCTTTTATTTTCTCTGCACTTTGCCCAGGATGTCAACCCATTCGTCAACTTTACTCCTTACTTTTTCCTCCTGTTCCTTCATGGCTTTTTGAAGACGGAAGAGCTCGTCGGCAATATTGATGGCCGTCAGGATGGCCACCTTGTGGGAGGTGATCACAGAAGAGGCAGAAGCCACCTCTCGCATCTTTTTGTCCACGAACTCAGCAAGTTCCTCGACATATTCCGGCGTATCCTCACCTTTTATGGTAAATTCCTGACCGAAGATCTTTACATTCACCTGGTTTGCCATTTGTTCCCTTTCCGGGCCCGTGTCACCGAGTCGTCCTTTCCGGCAGCATGGAGTGTTAGGATTCAAACAACTCTGTTTGGACTTTCTCTTCCTCCAGGTCGATTCCTTCCAATTTTCTCAGTATATTCTTTACCTTCTGCCGGACTTGTGTCTGCTGCAGCTGTAACCTCTGGATTTCTCCCAATAAAATTTTTTCCTGGTCTTTCCCCGGTTCCATACCGGATCTTTCCTGATTTTTATTCTTAAGACTCTTTCTGCACAACTCCAGCTCATCTTTCAGAACGGCATTCTCACTCTTAAGAGCCGAAATAATATCGAGTGCCTCTTGAATCTTCAGGTCCAACTGTTCCAGATTAATTTGATTCATCTAAATTACCCTATTTTACGGAAGGTTACAATTAACTTTTATAATATAACCTTTAAAGTAACATGTCAAGCGTTTTAACCGGCTTACTCTAAAAACGAGGTTTTTCTCTTTTTGTTAGATAGGGGCTGAGAGAAATGTATTTACAGTCATTGAGGAAGTTTATGCCCTTGCAGAGAAATCTGATCTATTTCGGACACTTGGCCGTCTTCTTTAGATTCTCTGCAAGACGGCTTGCCTTGAGGGCCCCTCCCATATTCCCAAAGTGCAAAAACGATCATTTTGTGTTCTATCTTCATGGCACCGTCAATCTCCTCTTTTGTATGTCTCTTTCCCATTCCGCCTCGATACAGTCGACAATGCTTTCTGATATTTGACACAATGGAACAATCTGATCCACAACACCGATCTCTATTGCTGATCTGGGCATCCCGTAAACCACGCAGGTCTCTTTATCCTGGGCCATGGTTTTTCCTCTGTTCTGTTTGATGGTTTTCATTCCTTCCATGCCGTCACACCCCATGCCGGTCATCAGGATTCCCACCATATGGTCCCCGTAAACCTCGGCCGCAGAACACATCATGACATCCACAGATGGACGATGGCTGGAACTCTCCGGTTCCATGGACAGCCGGATCACGCCTTTGCCCTCTCTGCTCCTTCTGACCGAAAGATGTTCACCGGCCGGAGCGATCAGAACACGTCCCGGAACGACCTCATCTCCTTCCTCAGCCTCCTTCACGGGAATTCTGCTTGCTTTATTCAGCCGGTCTGCAAAGGCCCTGGTATAACCTATGGGCATATGCTGGACAACCAGCACTGCTGCCGGGAAATCTTCAGGAAGGTAAGGGATCACTTCCGTGAGAGCGCTCGGCCCGCCAGTGGATGCCCCTATGGCCACAACCTGAAAGGCATTATCAAACCCGGCATCCGCCCAATGTTTTTTATGGAGAGGCCCCACGATCCGTTTACTGGTCTTCGGCACAGGATGTGATACGGCACAGGCCTTGACCTTCTGAATCAGGACCTCCCTCATCCCTATGATCCCTGTGTTCACCTGCTGGGCACGTTTCGGGATGAAATCTACAGCGCCCATCTCCAGCGCACGCAATGTTTGTACGGCCCCTTCCTGAGTCAGTGAACTCAGCATCAGAACCGGAAGCGGCCTTTCCTCCATGATGATCCTGAGCGTCTCAAGGCCGTCCATCAGGGGCATATCGATATCGAGCGTCACCACATCCGGCTTGAGTGTATTGATTTTTTCCAGCGCCTCCATGCCGTCTCTTGCCAGGCCGACGACTTGAATCTCCGGATCGGCCTCGAGCAGCCGCTTGATGGTGACCCTCATAATTCCATGTTGCAATCAAGATGAAACTAACATATACTCTTGCCATGGAGGTG
>CAKKPE010000057.1 GCA_919901565.1 bacterium | reverse complement strand
CGAAGAGACAAGGCCCTGTTCCAGCGCTGGTCCCGGCTCAAAACCGAGACGCTGGCCGGATTCACGGACGAATTGATTCAGCGGGTCAAACGCTTCCGTCCGGATATCAAGACCTCGCGGAACATATATGCCATGGCGGCGCTTGATCCTGAGGCCGAGGAGTGGCTGGCGCAATCCATGGACATCTTCCTGAAACATTATGACTACACGGCACTCATGGCCATGCCTTACATGGAGAAAGCCTCCAACCCGGAACAGTGGCTCAGAGACTTGGTCAAAGCCGTGGAACAGCATGAAGGCGGGCTCAGGAAAACCGTTTTCGAACTGCAAAGCATCAAATGGAGTCCGGATAATAAACTGCCGACACGCCTCCTCACAAACCAGATGAGGATGCTCCAGGGATTGGGGGCGGTCAATTTCGGGTATTATCCGGACGACTTCGTTACTGATCACCCGAAACTCATGGATATCAAAAGCGGCATATCCCTGGAAAACTATCCATATATCAAGGGACCATGAACATATTACTTAACATCTCAACACATTTTGCCGATATCCTTTTCGGTTTTGCTTTTTATTACCCGCTGTTCATGTCCTATGTCTGGATGACAGGTGCGATTTATTATTATCACCATTGGGAAAAAAAGCTCTCCGGATCCTACAAGGAAGTTCCTCCCCTGGGCAGCTTCCCCGGCGTCTCGGTCCTGGTCCCGTGCCACAACGAGGCAGAAAACATCCCGGAGACCATCAGAAACCTCATGGCACTAAAATATCCCAACTTCGAGATCATCGCGATCAATGACGGGAGCACCGATGATACGGGCAAAATCCTTGACGAACTTTCGGCGCAACATGAAAAGCTGCGCGTCATCCACATGGCCACGAACCAGGGAAAAGCCATGGGGCTCCGCATGGGGGCCATGGCTTCGCCGCACGAATATTTGTTATGCCTGGATGCGGATGCCATTCTGGACCCCAACGCTGCCTCATGGATCATGTTCCACCTGATCAACGGGCCGAGGGTCGGGGCCGTCACCGGCAATCCCAGAATACGGACCCGATCAACACTGCTCGGCAAGATCCAGGTTGGGGAGTTATCCGCCATCATCGGACTGATCAAACGCGCACAGAGGATTTACGGGCGCATCTTCACCGTATCCGGTGTCGTTGCCGGATTCCGTAAGGCGGCATTGCTTGAGGCTGGATACTGGAGCCTCGATGCCCTGACCGAAGATATTGACATCAGCTGGAAGCTCCAGCTGAAACACTGGGATGTACGGTATGAACCGAATGCATTGTGCTGGATACTCGCCCCTGAAACCCTGGGAGGATTATGGAGGCAGAGGCTGCGCTGGGCACGGGGGGGCAGTGATGTGATGATCAGGAACTTCAGGATCTTCAGCCTCTGGAAGCTGCGGCGCATGTGGCCCGTTTATATTGAATATTTCACAAGCGTATTATGGTCATACACCATTCTCCTGGTTTTTATCCTCTGGCTAACGGGGAAGTTTGTTACCATGCCTCTAAACTGGTATATCAAGACGATCATACCCGGATGGAACGGCGTCATTCTCGGGATCACCTGCCTCTTTCAGTTTCTGGTCAGCCTGTCTCTGGACAGCCGTTATGAAAAAGGAATCGGCAAATATTATTACTGGATGATCTGGTATCCCATGATCTATTGGTTCATAAACACAATTACTACGGTTGTGGCCCTGCCCATGGCCATCATCAGAAGACGTGGAGAACGAGCGGTATGGAAAAGCCCGGACAGAGGCCTAAGGCCTTAAAAGATAATAGACTGATCATAGACCAGCCGAGCCTGCAGAGCCTATGGCAGGAATACTCCTACGCATTCTGCACGTTTATCGTCTGGGTAGCCTGGATATATCTCTGGCTGCCGCTGATCAGTCTGGTCGCCTGGTTATTAGGAATCAGGTTTTACTATGAACACATGATTGTCCTGGGAGGTTATCTCGGGTTTCTGAAAGTCATGGGCCTTTATGCCCTCATCATCTTCATCCTGGGAATCGCGCTGGTCTTCTGGGCCCTTGTCAACCAGATCCGGTTCCGGGGAAAGGACCGGCGGAAAACCGTTTACGCGACCAAAGAAGAAGAGGTGATCAATTTTTTCGGAATTAGCCGGGACGACCTGCGGATTGCGCAAAAAGCCAAAAGGCTGACTATATCATTCAACGGAGAAGGGAAGAGCCTTCACATCCGGCAGGAGGAATAAGCCCCTGTAATCCCAAAATGATAATGTCCTATTTGGCCAAAGTAGAAATGTCCTATTCTC
>CAKKPE010000056.1 GCA_919901565.1 bacterium | reverse complement strand
CCGAGCGCTGTTTGCCAGGACCCCCGGTACCCGCGTGTATAACCCACCACCAGGTCGGGCGCGTTCTTTGCATAGGGCCCGGTATAGGCATTGTCTCCCCTGTATACCTTGTTCACCATCTTCCTGCCGTTGTCCGGATCAACCGCGGCCTCAAGCCCATGGATCAGTTCGGCCTTTAAAGCCTCGGTTTCCTGATTCTGGACGATCCCATTTTTTTCCCTGCCGGCAAGGTTGAGGTAGACACCGTTCAATCCGATGGCATAGGCGCGGGTTCTTTCCCAATCCACGTTTTCGAAAAACTCACCACTCTCCTGCAGAGAGGGATCCTTTAAAACCATGTACCCTTTTTCCACCAGCCAGCGGTTCACATGCACGGCCCTTCTGAAGGGGGCAAAGCCGTGGTCTGAGACCACGATCAGGGTCGTATCCTTGTCCAGCTTTAAAAGCACCTCTCCCAAAACCCGGTCCATTTTTTTATAGACGTCCGGTATGACGGCACCGTAACGCTTTGCCTTTTCCGCATCATAGCCGGGCGACTCCGGGTCCGTATACCGGTAGAACATATGCTGCAGAGGGTCCGTGGAAGAAAAATAACTGACCAGAAGGCCGGAATGAAAATTCTTCCATTCATGGTGAAAGTTTCTCAGGGCCTCTTCAAATACGAACTCTCCCTGCTTCAAAAAAGAATCATCATCCAGGCGTTGCTGGTTCAGCGCCCAGGTGTCCTCGGCAATACCCTGTGTATAAAAAGACCCTCCGTCCCGTGCAAGTTCTTTGGAAAAATCCTTGGGATAGGAGATCGGAAGCGCCGGGTTCTCAGGGTCGATATTGATAGGAGACATGTAGAGCTCGAAATATGGCTCGACCTCTTTCAGATAGAAACGGACGATCCCCGTGGAGGTCATCATGGGCATGAGCTTGAAATCAACCTTGACCCAACTGCTCCAGTCCCCGGTTTTGAGGAAGAACCGCTGGTCCTGAATATTGATTTCAACGGTCTTGGAGGCCGGATCAATATGGACCTTCAAAGGCACAGTGAGTTTGGTTTCCTCTTTTTTGTAAGGGTTATTGGGCCCTTCAATGCCGGCTTCGACGGTGTTGTTCCGGACCTCAACCTCCTGGATACGGCCTCCGGTTTCCGATGTCTTGTCTACGGGACGGTTCGTGAAAAAGGAAAATGTTCCCATGGTTCCGAGCATGTCCGGCGTTCCCATGCCCGAGAGCTGATGCCCGCATTCATCCGTGGGAAAATTGACCGGGACCCTGAGGACAGAAACCGCGATCCCATGGTCGGAAAGGACCTTCCAGAACGGAACCCCTTCACGGAAGTTCTTGATCAGCGGAGAGGATAGAGGGATGTTCCAGCTCCCAAGGCTCAGGTTTTTTTCCGGGGCTTTGACATCGGCCATGGACAGGGCGGGGAAATAAGTCTCCGGATCACGTCTCAGGAAATCAAAGATGTTGTGCTCACCCGGATTCAATCCTGTGGTGAAGCTGGCCCAGGCCACCGGGCTCTGCGGCGGAAGGGTGGTGGCCAGCGGGGTGTAGCCGCCCATCTCCCGCAGTTTTGCAAAATTGGGGAGGTCTCCGGCATCCATCATGGCCTTTGTTATCCCTGCATCCATGCCGTCGAACCCGAGGATCAGGACCTTCTTGCCCGGCTCTGAAGCCCGCTGCCCGCATCCGGCAATAACCGTGATCCATAATAAACAAACCATGATAATAATTTTTTTCTTCAACATTATTATTTCTCCGTTTCAAAGTCCACGGGCCGCCCGTCTATTTCAATGGGGATGGGAACCCCGAATTCCTTGAATAGTGTGGGTGCAAGATCCATGATCCTTATTTTATGGGAAACCATTCTCCGGTTACAGAGAAAAACACCCGGGATATGGTCCGGGTGCAGGCTGTGGTCGCCGCTCCATGCCTTCATATTGTCCTCGATGATCTCCGATGAGATCCCGCCCATGACCGAATCCCAGGATGCCCGGTATCCCTCCCGGTAGGAGATAATCAGGTCCGGTGCATTTTCTGTGCTGGGGCCGGAATAGATATCTTCTCTTTTTACAACATTTGAGATAGCGATCTGATCAAACTTGTCGTCCTTGAGCGCGGTTAATTTCTGAATGATCTCATTTTTTACCTTTTCTGTCTCCAGTCCGGACTGCACGATCCCCTGTGCCTCCCGCCCCTTCTGATTGATAAAGATGCCGCTCAGGCCCAGGGCATAAGCCCGGGTCCGGCTCCAGTCCACCTTTTCAAAGAGTTCTCCGCTTTTCCCGTCCGCGCCCTCGGTAAGGGTGAGAAACCCGTTCCGGTGAAGCCATGAATTGAGATTGATCCCTCGCCGGAATGAGCTGAATCCATGATCGGAAATCACCATGAAGAGCGTATCCTGATCGATCTTCTCCATGAGGCGGCCGACCAGATCATCCATCCGCTTATAGAGATCTTCGAAAACCGTGAAGTCCGGCTCACTCCCGTTTCTGTGCATGGGATGAGCCGGGTCAATGTCCCGCCAGAACATGTGCTGTATCCTGTCCGTGGTATCAAAAACACAGCAGAGAAGCCCTTTCTTGAACCGCTTGAGTTCATGAAAAAGCATATTCTCCCGATCTTTGTGGTTGATGTAACACTGGTCCAGGAAGGACGCGTCGTCCAGAACATTTTCGTTTAATGCCCAGGTATCCTCGGCCAGGCCCAGCGTGGAATATCTGCCGATGACCTTTGAAAGGTAAAGCGAATAGATCAAGGGATAGGAAATGGGAAGCGCCGGCCTCTCCGGGTCGATATTGATTGGAGAGACATAAAGCTGAAAATCCGGAGACACGCTCTTGAGAAGGACCCGGCAGATGCCGTGCACCTTGATCCCCAGGCCCATCTTGAAGGTTACGGGTATCCACTCACTGTATTCCCCGACCTTCAGGGGGGTCTCCTTTCCCTGCAGGGAAATCGTCGCGGTACCCCCTGACGGGTTCAGGTGAATGGTAAACGGCACGGTTAAGGGTTCTGGGTTTTTTAGCAGGGCATTGTCGGGCCCGCGAAGGAGCCCCTTGACCTTATTGTTCAATACACGGGCATAAAACCGCTCTCCTCCGGTATTCTTTGCCTCTGCGCCGTCCATGGAGGTATATGAAGAGAAGGTCCCCTGTGTGCCCCGCAGGTCCGGCACCCCCATGGATGAAAGAATTCTTCCGCTGAACTTGTCGGGAGGGAAGGTCACAGGAACCCGGATGACAATGCCTGGAATGCCGTGTTTGCCCAGAACGCCCCAAAGGGTGCTCCCCTTGCGATAGCCACGGATACCCGATTTTGAAAGAGGAATCCGGTATTTACCCAGGGATAGGGTTTTGGCCGGGTTCTCCACCTCCGCCAGGGCAAGCACCGGCATATAGGTCTTGGGATCGCGGGTCAGGAAATCAAATATATTGTGTCTGCCCGGATTGCAGCCGGTGATAAACGAAGACCAGGCCACCGGAGAGATGGGCGGCGTGGTCGTCCCGAGGGTTCTGAAGGTCCCCGTTTCTTTGAGTTTCCTGAAGTTCGGAAGGAGACCCTTGTCCATGAATTTTTGCAGAAGCATGGGAGAGAGTCCGTCCAACCCGACAATAACCACTTTTTGCCGTGTCCGAATCTTCTGGATATCTCCCCGTTGTTTTTTTAGGACGCCGCGCAGCAGGAGGCGGATCGGGAACATAATAATGGCCAAAATGGCGGTTAAAAAGGAAAGGGCAAAGACCAGGAAAGAACTGAAGAATGCAAACCCCGCCCCCGGGCCGATATAGGCAAACGCCTGCGAAGCGAAGAGCAGGCTCCCCAAAAAAATGAGAAGGTTCCAAAACCTGTAACGAACTTTCATACTGAAGTATTTCTCACGTTTAATAACAGGGCATGCATCGTCTATGCCCCACACCATCAGAATTTAAAAGCATACCACGTTTCTATCTTAAAATCTATTAAAAATCCGGATCAAATTAGCAAAGCCCGATTTCCGTCCCGACGCTGTATAACAATTCAAGCTGATGTCTCCATGACCGGCGGGCAAGATAGGGACTAAACTGTTGAAAATCATAAAATATAATCAGGCAAAAAAAGTGTCCTGTGGTACTCGTTCATCTGCAGCGCATGGTTGGACGCTCCTTCAAAAAGATATTTGCTTATTTTGTAAAGTAGCATTTAACTATTTCTCTCCAATAATGAGTCTCTGATTGATCTGATGGGAAAATATCTAATAATGTACATGGAAAATAACCACTGAGTCCATTAAGAATAGACTCGCCGTGTTCAACTTCACCGAGGGTAGAAAATAACTTGGATTGGGGAGATGGAGATACAACATACAATTTAAGATTAGAATTGTTGATAGAACGAGCAATGATTTCGTTTACATGGCTATCCTGAAAACCATATCCAATAACAAACAATTTTCTGTTAGGCATGGATAACACGTCTGTAAATAGGTCGAAGTACCAAGACAATAGCGGTTCATCTGCTATCTTTTCTTCTTTTTTCCTACCGATAACATAGCAATTCGATCCATTAGAACTTAACCAACCAAAAGAGCCGTGCAGTTTAACATAATGTAGCGTTGTGTTTGAGACAATATTTATCGGCTTA
>CAKKPE010000055.1 GCA_919901565.1 bacterium | reverse complement strand
AAGGCACAGGAGCCGAAGGCACAGGAGCCGAAGGCACAGGAGCCGAAGGCACAGGAGCCGAAGGCACAGGGGTGGTATAACTACTGTTTAAGATCTTGCCGTTTTGCTCCTGCCCGAACTCTTTCTGGAAGTTGGAAAAGCTGAAATTTTTGCTGTTGCCGTCGGATAGATTTTCTAAGAAATTCATGGCCCCGTCGGGTGAATAATAGGTGTTGTAATCGAACAAGAATCCCGAATAATCAGCCGGTCTCTCAGCATCCAGAAATCTTATGGCTTTGTTATTAAAAAATGAATTTTGAGCGGTGGAAAAAATATTGTTCATTACGGTCACGGTCCCGGTTTTTCCAGACATGTCAAAGACAGAGGAACCGCCATCCCATCCGAAGGTGTTGTTGGTAATCTCAATGTTGCCCACCTGCAAGTCGGAATCCTGTGCTATGACGAGTAAGTGATAACCATTTCCTTCCACAATACTGTTTAACAGTTTCACATTAGGGCTATGGATACCAATGGCAGCGCCGGTCTGCAGTGTGGGTTCATCATAACTTTTATGGTCCTCAATAGTTACATCGTATGCCGAATGGGCAACAAGAACACCGCCTTGTGAATTATAACGTGTTTCATTGCCTGTCAAAAGGATGTTGTTTCCTGTCGTAATATCGAATCCCTGTTCGGCGCAATATTCAGCATAATTGTTTCTGAATGTGAAATTTGAGCCGGCAGTCTCTGCATCAGTAGCACCTTCATGAACAGTATAACCATCGTTCGCTCCCGTCCCTGAAACAAAGCAATCCTCAACGACAACGTTGCCTAATTTATTAACGGAATCCCCTGAAAAAACTATCCCGTTATTTGGGGCATTTGTCACAGTTACCCCCGACAGGTAAATATCGCCGCCTCCTTTCTCAAATGCTACTCCATTGAGGCCAACCCCTGGCATATCAAATTCAACATCGACATTGATTACCGAGATACCGAAAATTCCACCGGTTTGTGAAAAACTAAGGGCATCAGTTGTACTATTCTTGCATTCTATATCTTTAACTGTGATATAAGATCTGATACTGTAAAAACATTTGTCATATTTTCCTTGAACGTCTATCATTGGTTTTGGTCCATCGCCATAGGCTCCGTAGATAATAGGATTACCTGGCTCACCGGACGATGATACAGTCAACATCTCATTCCAGGTCTGGCCCCGCTGGAGCAGAATGAGATCTCCGGGTTGAAATGAATATGATTTGTTAAGCTTGCTAATGGTTTTCCACGGGGCATCTATCGTCCCCGGATTATTATCGTTCCCCACATTGGCATCTACATAATAGTTTGCGGCATGGGCAGTACCAATGGTTCCCAGAATGACGAGGCAGAGAAAAAGTATTTTAGCAAATGCGAACCAACCCCTGACCTGGTTCACGAGAAGTGAAAAGGATCTTATTTTGATCTCTGTTCTTTCTAATGCTTCAATAACTTTTTCCATGATAATATCCTTTATTAATGCCAATAAAAAAGCCGCCAGAGAAACATCCTCTGGCGGCCTGGCTGACATGGGAGAAAGGACCGCTGTCCTGATCTCCTTTAGTCCCACAGCTCTGCGCCCCACGGTTTCCCGTGGTTTGCTCTGAGCAAAGGAAAACCTAATAACGCATTGAAATAATTAAGTTATTAACTCCTCCCGCAAGTCCTTTTTCAGCAAAAAAAAACCATCACACCGAATAAGGCATGATGGTTACAGACAGCAGGATTTTCTTACTTCTCTTCTGTCGACCATTTCGGGAGGTTATGACCGACCTTGTTTCCAAGGCCTCACAACTCTGCGACCTTAGCCTTCCGACTAAGGCTGCCTTTATCGATGATCCTATTATTAGGATACCCTGATGGAGTAATCGTGTCAATGACAATATTTGGCATGTTCATTAAATGAATATAAAGAATGATCAGCATATAGGTGAACCCCCTTTATCTTGATTGATTTGACAAGAACCACTTCCAGGCAGGAATGATATCGATGGACTTATGGAATGTCTCCTCATCAAGCCATGTGACGATGGTTCCCCGTTTCAATTGCAGTTCATCCATGGCAGAGAGCAGCCCATCCACTTCCCGCTGTTTTGTTTTCGGGTCTTCCAGGTTCCAGCAGACCTGGATCAACTGACGTTCTCCTCGTGATTCCGGCCTCAGAACAAAATCAACTTCATTCCCCATCCTGGTAATGTAGTATTCCGGTGCAAAGCCCTTGTTTAACTTATTTGAAGAAAGCTTAACCTGCCTGCTGATAGGAGACAAAAAAGAATATTACGATTTCCTTGGACGAGAATCTTGCGAAAGAAGCAAGAATCATGGCCGCTGAGAGAGAGACCAGCGTGTCGCAGCTTCTGGCCGAGCAATGTCCCGGACCCGAAGAAGCGCATGGAGCAGTCCGGAATCTCTGAAGAAGTCCCGATGATATGGACTGAGGGGAGGGGGGCTTTTACTCAAATTTTTGACTTCACTACGGTTTTTTGTTAGTTTTGCCCCAATACTTTGAAATCCTTTTAGGATGGGTGGGCATGCCTGATCGGGCACAAAGGATTCGTGTGGTGATCGATGACCGGGAGAGCCGGTCCGGTCTTCTCCATATTCTGCGCTCATTAAAGGAGGTTGATGTCTCGGTCCGCCGTCTGTCGTTGGGGGACTATGAGGTAGACGGAAAGTTCCTTTTTGAACGAAAGACCATGTCCGATTTTGTGGTTTCCATCCGGGACGGGAGACTTTTTCAGCAGGCGGCGCGGCTCGCCGCATCGGACAAGCGATGTGCTCTGATCCTGGAAGGCCGGGGCCGGGATCTTGCAGAGAGCGGCATGCGGCGCGAAGCGATCCAGGGGGCGCTGATGAGCGTCTCGCTTTTTTTCGGGATTCCGGTATTTCGTTCTCTGGAGCCGGAGGAGAGCGCCCGTCTCTTTTGTTATGCGGCAAGGCAAGGGCGCCGGTTTGCAACAGGCGCTCTTCCGCGCCGGGGGCGGCGACCCCAGGGAAAAAGGCGCAGACAACTTGCGATCCTCCAGGAGCTTCCGGGGATCGGCCCGTCAAGGGCCGCCCAATTGCTGGAGGTCTTCGGGAATGTGGAAGGGGTGATGACGGCCGGTCTGGAGGATCTTTCTTCCGCCTCCGGGATCGGCAAGAAGACGGCCGAGTCGATCCGTTGGGTTATGAAGGAACCGGGAGTCGAATATCCTTCACAAGAGGACGATCTGCTCTTTTAACTTATCGGAGTCGCTACCCGATCTTTTCTGAGTGTGACTGACGATGAAGCGGGAAAAAAGAACGTACAACGGAGGCAAACTCCGTATCGGCGATAGCTGGAACGCCATTACGATTATTGCTCTTTCGCAGAACAATCCCTTGAAGGCGATCGCTGAGTTCGTGGAGAACAGCATCGATGCCCATGCGCGCAACGTGACGATCATCCGTGGGCGGGAAAAGGGTGCGCCTTACCTGAGGATCGTCGATGACGGCGAAGGGATCCCCCTTGACGGTGAGGGAGTTCCCAACTTCAAATATGTCGCCACCCATATCTGCGATTCGATCAAGCAGCAGTTAAAAAGGGAGGGGGCCTTGAACCTGCAGGGGGAGTTCGGGATCGGTCTGCTCAGTTTCTGGACCGTCGGGGAGGAATTGAGACTCGTTTCGGGCTCGATAGACGGCAAACGCTATGAGATGGTGATGACCAAGGGGTCGCCCGGCTACCGGATCAGCCGGCAGCGCTCACTTCTCTCCTCCGAAGGGACGGAACTGACCGTCTCACCCCTGCTTTCCGGGGTACGTAACCTCAACGGGGAAAAGATCCAGCGCTACCTGGCCTCGGAGTTGCGGGACCGGATTCGGAGATCCGGCGTGAGGATCAAGGTGGTCGACCGGACAGC
Organism: bacterium; assembly: GCA_919901565.1. Lineage (GTDB taxonomy): Bacteria > CG2-30-53-67 > CG2-30-53-67 > CG2-30-53-67 > CG2-30-53-67 > CG2-30-53-67. The sequence goes on along the minus strand of CAKKPE010000055.1, from coordinate 26,072 downwards.
GAGAAAGGAGATCCTCGTGGAGCCCCGTGAATTTTCCGGCCGGCTCCTTCACCAGCTTCCTGACACGATCTCACCGGCCGGCGAGATCTATCATGAGATTTATCTCAACGAGTTGAATACGGAGAACCGCGTGGGCTTGTACCGTTCGGGGACACGCGTCATCCCTTGCATCACCGAGTTGGAGCGGTTCAATCTGGAACCCTGGACTTCCGGCTGGCTCGAAGGGATCCTCGATGTCCCCTTCCTCAATCTGACGCCGGGCACCCGGACTGGTATTATTCAAGACGAACGTTTCTCGGATTTTGCGGCGGCGATTCGTCCCCTTGAAGAGAAGCTTGTCGAGATCGTGGCTGAGCAGCGGAGAGCCGAGGAGGAGCGGGCGAGCCGGAAGATTCTGAAATCGGTACAAAATGCCCTGAAGGAGGCGATCCTCTCTCTTCCGCAGGAAGAATACGACTGGTTTGATATTCACGATCGGAACCGGAGCGGAAAACATTCTGTGGAGCGGGGGGCGGAGGGAGACGCTGTCGAGGGGAATGCGATCCCGGATGGAACCAGGGAAGTCCCCCGTCAAAAGGAATTCTTCGAGTTTGCAGGCCCCCTTTTCAGTGTGCGCATCTTCCCGGCCTCTGCCGTTATCGCCGTGGGGAAGAACAAGGGATTCCGGGCGATTCCCCGGGACAAAAGTCGGAGGCTCGTGGAAGAGGGGCTGACCTTCGATTGGCGGATCGAGGAGGGAGGCGGAACACTGGAGAACCCCTCCGATGAGATTGTCACATTCACGGCGCCCGGGGAACCTGGTCTGGTGAAGTTGTCCCTGACCGTAACGCAAGACAAGACGGCCGTAACTGCTAAGGCCCTTGTCACCGTTTCAGATTCGATCTTGCCGAAACAGCTGGGGGGAGATGCTGCGGCCAAGGGACTCCCCGGATATACCTTTCGGCGTGCACCCGGAGAGCTCTGGCGGTCGAGGTATGAGGAAAAGCAGAATCTCATCGTCATCAACAATGGTCACCGCGATTTCGTCTATGCATCCAAGAGCCGGGCGCGGAAGCTCCGTTACATCTGCCGCCTCTTTGCCAAGGAACTGGTTTACCGCAACTTTCCCGGTATGCCCGCGGACCAGCTCCTGGAACGGATGATCGAGCTTTCCCTCTACACGGAAGAACACCTCAAATAAGTGTGCACCCACAAGGGGCGAGGGAATGCCCCCCCGTGGGCTTCCCCTCCCTTGATGGCCTATGGCTCGGGGCCAACGGCTCATAGAGGAGGGGATTGAGGGGAGGGTGTTTTTTATGTGATATCTGGGTTATTCAATTGACTCCACTGGCCCCAATATCTTGAAACCATATCCCCGATAGAAACACTCGGGGATGACAAATCACTGCTTGATAAAATGTCATTCCCGAAGGTTTATAAGCCTGCCCCGGTATGTTTTTAAGCCGGGAGGAATCTGGTGTTCCAGAGAGACACCACATATTCTGCCTGGTGGAGTCGAGTAGATACCCCTATTTGATATTGACCCCGCTCGGCGCATCTGCTAATACTATTGACAAGTAATTGATTTTAATTAGTTATATTATCTTGACAATTACACGATATCTGTGTAGCATTATTCCTGTGGGAGGTTTGGCCGATGGGAAAAAAGAACATTACGATTTCCTTGGACGAGAATCTTGCGAAAGAAGCAAGAATCATGGCCGCTGAGAGAGAGACCAGTGTGTCGCAGCTTCTGGCCGAGCAATTACGGTCGTTGGTTGAAGTGCGCCATAAATTATCGAGGGCGAAAAATGATTTCTTGAGACTCGTAAAGAAGGAATACAATCTCAATTACAGCAGCCGATCATTCAGTCGTGATGAAATCCATGAGCTATAAAGTATGTCAATCCTTTCATGGAATGATCACTTGCTCATCCCAAGCCCCCCGGCAGACCTGTCCGTAGAGGGCGGCGAAGGCCAGTCCGGCGTAAAAACCGATCAGGGCCTTGATGATCGTGCCCAGATACGGGACGACCCCGATCACGCAGAGCAGGACAATGACTGCGACGGCAAAGAGGGTAATCTTAAAATAGTTGGTAGTTAATTTTTCAGGAGGCCGAGAATCTCTTTCATATATTTGTTGAATGCAAAGAGTGAGAGAGGGATCGTATCAAAGACAATCTGGTCGTCAATTTTTTCATATTCATGTACAAGGATGTTTCTCATGCCGGCTGCTTTTGAAAGTCCTTCGGAAAGATCTCTATTCAGCAGGTCATTTTCACTCATGAGTAGGAAAGAGGACCGGTAATCTTCGACAGCTATCTTTTCTTTTTTCGCCAGGATGTGTGCATTGATATCCGATGCACATTCCACGAGAAGTTGAATAAGACGTTCCACAGAACGCCGGTTAGAGATCTTGCCTTGGTACTCTTCGAAAGAGAGATCCTTAAATGTTTCGAGTTCTTTGAGATATCCCCGAAGAGAGTCCAGCTTCTTCAGAATCAGGTCGCGGTTAATCATCAGAGAACCTCTTTTAATTCATGGATCTTCATTTCATAATAATGCCGGTTTAAAAAATTCATTTCTTCGAATTCTTTAAAAGTCCGGATACAGAAGGCAAGATAGTCGTCCTCATGATGTTCATAGAGAAGGATGCCATTTTGGGTTAATTCGTATCTCAGGGAACAGGAGGCGTCATTGAGGCAGACGGCATCGAGCCGATCAACCTGGAGCAGATTTTTGAGGCATTTTACAAGTTCTTTTTCTTGATTTTTAGCCAGCTTTTTTTCGAAAAAAATTCCCAAGTCAACATCACTATCCTGCCTAATGGTACCAGATGCCATGCTTCCGAAGAGCACGGCAAATTTAACATGGAATGCTTCCGTAAGTTGTTTATGAACAGGTTTTCCCAGGAAGATTTTTTGAATATTTTCTTTCATCCTGATCTCATATTTGGAATCTGTATCCGGCCATTCGAACTTGATGTCTATTTGATCTCCAGCTCTTCATACGCCTCTCTGCAGACCTGTCCGTAGAGGGCGGCGAAGGCCAGTCCGGCGTAAAAGCCTACCAGGGCGTTGAGGACCGGTCCCAGGTACGGGATGGTTCCGATCACGTAGAGCAGGACAATGACTGCGACGGCAAATAGGGCGATCTTGAAATATTTGTCGCCGATGTTCATTATCCTGTCCCAGATCTTCTTGACGGCAAAGGCCGAGGAGAATTTTTCATCCCTGGTGTACTGGGCGATGCCCATGGGGAGCAGAAAAATGGCTGCTACAAAGAGGAGTGCTGTGACAGCCATGAAGATCAGTCCCACGATCTTGGCCAGGACCCCTCCCATCAGGATGGAATCCGAGACCATGAAGCTGAACACGGGGATCAGGCAATACCCGAACCCGATGAGGAAAATGACCAATCCCTTCAGAAAGATCTCTTTCCAGTCATTCCACTCGGGGAGTCTTTCAACATCAGTCGCTCTGAAGTGATTCGCAAAGACCCGGTAGATGTACCCCATGGAGAAGAATGAGACGGGGAAGAAGATCAATTTCAGGACCATGTGCGGGTGCCAGAAGAAAGCCAGGCAAAAGGCGGCTCCGGTCAGCACCTTGATGGTCCATCCTGCATCTGCCATCGGCCTTTTCAATTCCTCGGTCAGGTTGAACATACCTTCCTCCTTTTGATCAGGTATCCTCCCTTATTACACCTTTCTTATACCATTACGGCCCTTCTGTTTTCAAGATAAAAGTGCCAGGTTATTCTTGCCTGACGCTTATTTCAGGCTGCAGATAACAAGGCCTGTGAGGAGTTTGGGGTAGAAATAGGTCGACTTTTGCGGCATTTTCTCCCTCTGCAGGGAAACCTCGCTGAGCTGTTCGACCCGTGTCGCGTTCATGAGGAATGCCAGCTGAGCGTCTCGGTCGTTGACCGAATGGATGGCATCCTCGCTGTCTTTCACGTACCGGACATGGGACTGGGCCTTTAACTCCTTTTCCCCGATCCCCAGAAAGTGGTCCAGCAGGACCGTATGAAGGATCGAAACGTCCAGTTTCCGCAATGCAGGAGAAAGGTCCGGCTGGAACAGGGGTCGGATCTTCTCATGGTTTTTGAGGCAGAGGAGGAAAAGGTCGTCGCTCTCTATGGTGTAGAGCCCGAAGGCGGGCCTCTCGCCGCCGAGGGTCTTCAGCGCCAGGAAGAAATCTTTCTTGCGCTGGAACGGGAAGGTTTGAATCTCGAAATAGGCCCCGGCCTTCTCTATGTACCGGTTGAGTTCAAAGCCCTCAAGGTGATCGACCAGCCGATGGGTGGGATAGATGGTCAGCCCCGGTTCCTCCATGTTGGCGATATAGGTCATGACATAGTCAAACCCCTGGCCGCCGTCATGCTTTCCGGTTTTATCTCTCATGGCGTTTCTGTAGTTCAGGGCGGTCTCATACCGGTGGTGTCCGTCGGCGATAAACAGGGGGCGGTCGGCCAGAACCTTTTGGATCTTCCGGATCGCATCCGGGTTCGTGATGGCCCAGACCCGGTGGTGTACACCGTCCAGGTCGGTCACGTGGATTATGGGTTGGGATTTCCCCGTCTCATCGAGGACCCGGGGGATTTCCCTGGCCGGATTGGAGTATAGTGAGAAGATCGGGGAGAAGTTCGTATGACAGGCCTCCATGAGACGGAGCCGGTCCGCCTTGGGGCCTGAAAGGGTGTTCTCGTGCGGGAGGACCACACCGGTGTCGAACGCTTCCAGCCGAAGCCGGCAGATAAAGCCCTTAAGGGTCCTGCTTTCCCCTTCCTGCGTTTTGTAATCCATAAAATAGCTGTAGATGACGGGACGCTCTTCCTGGATCAATATCCCTGTATCGAGCCATTCCTTGAGATACGCAGCGGACCGCGTATAGCGGTCTTCCCGTTTGCTATCCTGGGGTGTCTCCCGGTTCAGTTCCAGCCTGATCACATTGTTGGGGTGGTTCCGGTAGAGTTGTTCCTGCAGCCTTTCCGGGATGATGTCATAAGGAGGGGCCACGACCAGGTTGAGGTCTCCCACTTTCTCAGGGTTGTAGCGGATACCGCTGAAGGGTTCAATGACGGCCATGATCAATTCCTTGGTTATCAATAAATAAAAAAATCATTTTACATGAAAGAGCGGCGTTTTCAAATCATTTTTTAAGGTCATAAGGAATTTGTGAGGTATTCGTGTCAGACACCAAAAGAACCCCCCTCATCCTAACCTTCTCCCCAAAGGGGAGAAGGAACATAAGGAAGAGATCAAGATTAAGACGCAGTCTCTCGATCGGGGAATCCATGGTTCGACAAGCTCACCATGACAATTGTCACCCTGAGCCTGTCGGAGGACAGGCGTTTTTGCCGCAGACCCGCCGGCTGCGCAGAGCTTGACAATTCCCGTATCTGTGATACATTATGTCCCAAACTTCTCTTTGAAAGGAGCCTGCCATGCCCCATCTTCCTGCGCCTTACAAACGGTTTGTCAAGGATTTCCCTGAAGTGAGCAAGGCCTACTCGGCGTTTGCCAAGTCGTGCCATGAAGATGGCCCCCTGAATGAAAAGACCCGCCGTCTGGTCAAGCTTGGGGTGGCCGTGGGCCTCTGTTCCGAAGGCGCTGTCAAGTCCCATGCACGCCGGGCCCTGCAGATCGGTGCATCCCAGGATGAGGTCCGGCACGCGGTGCTTCTCGGTATGACCACGGTCGGATTCCCCCAGACCATTGCCGCACTGGAGTGGCTGCAGGAGGTCTTGCCGGCAAAAAGAAAAAAGAAGAAATAAACCCCATTCATGCGAGAACAAGAGATTTCAGATCTCATCAGATTTATCGATGCGGATCCCATTATCTGCGATGCGGCCAGGACTGCGGAAGAGCTGACTTTTCCTCTCTTTCTGGTCGGCGGATGGGTCCGGGACCGGCTCATTGGTATTCTGTCCAGGGATTATGACTTTATTGTACAGGGGGATGTCAAAGGGTTTGCAGGGAGGCTCTCCGGGAAATGGGGAGCCTCCTTCTTTGTCATGGGCCGCAGGGATCCGCCGAACTACCGCATAGCCGGCCCGGATTATACCGTGGATATGGCCCCCCAGGTCCCGGAGGGGCTTGAACAGGAACTCAGCCGCCGGGATTTCACCATCAACACCATGGCATTCTCCTTTGGGGATCGGGAATTTCTCGATCCGCTTGGAGGAGGCAGTGACCTTTCGGACCGGCTCGTGCGCATGGTCTCTCCTGCTGTTCTGGATGCAGATCCGATCCGGATGCTCCGTGCGGTACGCCTCACGACTGTGCTGGAAGGGTTTCAACTCGAACCTTCGACCGCATCTGAGATCCGGAGGCACCCGGACCGATTGTCCCAGTCCGCTGCGGAAAGGGTCCGGGAGGAGATGGACCGGATCATGGTTTCAGGCAGGGCCCCGCAGGGACTATCCCTGATGCAGGACCTCGGGCTTTTGCAGGTTGTCTGCCCCGAACTGCTCACCCTTTCCGGCTTGGACCAGGGTTCCTACCATCACCTCGATGCCTTCGGGCATACCCTTGAGACAGTCCGGGAGGTCCACGGCCTTTTTGATACGGTTCCCGGGGAGCCTAAGGATCGCCCGTTCAGGTTTGCCTTCAAGATGGATCCGGAAGATCGGATCGTCCTTGCTTATGCCGCACTCCTCCATGACATCGGCAAGGCTCAAAGCCGGACCCTGGACTCCGAAGGGATCCCCCATTTCTACGGTCACGAGAAGATCGGGGCCGTGATGGCAGGGGAGGTCATGAAACGTCTTTGTTTTTCCAACAGCAGGGCGGATCGGGTTGAGCGGCTGATCCGGTTCCACGTCCTGGGACTCGGTCTGATCCACGCCGGCTACACCGAGAAGGCCCTCCGGAGGATCATCCATAAGCTTGGAGAAGACCTTCCCCTGCATGTGCTCCTTTCCCTGTCGGACAGAAGGGCGGCCCGGGGCAGAAATTTCCATGAGATGGAAAAAAAGAACATAATGATCGGGCAGGCCCTGCTGGATATGTACACTGAGGAAGGAGAAAGGCTCCTCCGGCCCGCAAACCTGGTGAGCGGCAGAGAAATCATGGAGATCCTGGACCTGGCCCCAGGACCGGCCGTGGGCGAGGTTGTTGAGAAGGTCCGGATGCTGCAGATCGACCGGGTCATCCAGTCCCGAGAAGAGGCCCTTTCATTTCTGCGGAGCCTCAGAAAAGACAGATATTAATCTTCGGAAAACCTCTTGACACCAGTTATTTCCGGGTGTTAAGATCCCTCTGATTTGGGGGCATGCTTGGATAGAATCATCCTCTTTTTTGCATCCGGGTTTTTCAGCGGTTATGCCCCGCTTGCTTCCGGGACCGTAGGGACACTGGTCGGGATTGCAATATATATTCTGCTAAATCAACTTCCTCTAAAACTATACGGCATTCTGACCTTAGTCATTGTGATTTTCGGCATCTGGTTGTCTTACAGGGCCGAAGCGATCCTCGGAGAAAAGGACAGCGGTGTCATTGTGATCGATGAGATCGCCGGGTTCCTGGTCACCATGTTTGCACTCCCCATGACCTGGCAGACCATGGCCATCGGGTTCTTTATGTTCCGGGCCTTTGATATATTCAAGCCCTTTCCCATTCGAAGGATCGATCAACGCCTTCCGGGGGGATGGGGGGTGATGCTGGATGACGTTCTGGCAGGGGTGTACGCCAACCTGACGATCCAGCTGCTCCGGCGGGTGATGCTGTCATGATTGCCGAGATCGTGACCCTGATTTCCGAATGGGAGTCTCTTCCCGGGGGCCGCTCTGGTACAGACCGGACGGTTCAGGACCGGGTGCGTGACCTGCTGAGGCGGTCGGGCATTCAGGTCCTCTCCATGCGGCGCCTCTTGCGAGAGGACCTGGTTGTTGAGCGCGCCCTGTCCAATTCAATGACGCTCTTCGATCTGGTCCTGGTTCTGGATGCCTCTGCAGAAGGGGGGGAGAAGACCCTGCGCAAGGTCCTGGCGCAGGTGGGCGGCAAGGGCCTGGTCCTGACCGGGGAGCTCTTCGAGGATCTCAAGGGCTATTACAGGAACAAAGGGATTGCCCTTCCCAGGGACATCGAGACCCGGGCGCTTCTTCCCAGGGATGCCCATTGGATCCCGCCGCGGGAAGGGGTCCGGCCGGGGATTTTCATGGCCGTGGAGGGGAAATCTCTTCTGGTCCTTCCCGATGAGCCCGGCGAGTTGGAGCAGATGTGGGACCGGGCGTTTCGTTCATGGATCGGCAGGCGGTCCATTCACCCGCTGCATGCTCAGACATGGACGTTCCGTTTTATCGCACGGTTGCCGGCCAATGTCCAGTCTTCTCTTCTCAGGACCGTGACCGGTGCAAAACTGACCTTCTTTTCAGAGGGGTGTCTGACTACGGCGGCCCTCTCCCTGGAGGGGAGGGACCCCCACCGGCTCGAGCGGGAGGCGGCTCAGCTACGGGGGAAGGTCCTGGCGGACCTGGGCCCGGAATTCCTTTGTGAGGGGGAAGAGACCCTGCACGGGATCGTGGGGAGGCTGCTGATCGACCGTTCCTTAAGCATCGCGGTTGCGGAATCGTGCACCGGAGGCCTGATTACCTCCATGCTGGTGGAGGTCCCGGGGATATCCTCGGTACTGGACCGGGGCGTGGTCACCTACAGCAATACGGCCAAGACAGATCTTCTTGGGGTAGAGGAAGATGTCTTCAAGGCCCATGGGGCGGTGAGCCGGGAGACCGCACGCGCCATGTCGTACGGCATCCGGACCAGGGCAGGGACCGGGATCGGGCTGGCCGTCACCGGGATTGCCGGCCCCGGCGGTGGGAGTCGTGACAAGCCCGTAGGGACGGTCTTCATCGGCCTCTCCACCCCTGAAGGGGACGAGGTCACGGAATATCATTTTCAGGGGGACCGCCAGATGGTCCGCCTGCAGAGCGCACAGATGGCCCTGGACAGGGTACGGCGGTATCTGCTGGGCTCATAAAAAAAACCGTTTAAATTGTTTAAACCGTTCAAGCCGTTTAAACCATTCAAGCCGTTTAAACCGTTTAAACCGTTTAAACCGTTTGAACCGTTTGAACCGTTTAAACCGTTTGAACTATTTGAACGTGCCCGAACAAAGGCACATGGGCTGTTGGTTAATGACGGTCAAGAATGAGGAAGATGAGGTGGGATCGAAAACCATCCGGGTCTTTATCTCCGTGGAGATCCCGGATGAGATCAAGGGCGCTTTACAGGAGATCCAGCAGGTGTTCCGGGAGTCCGGTGACCGGGTGACCTGGGTCAGGCCTCAGGGCATGCACATCACCCTGAAGTTCCTGGGGGACATCGAGGAAGGGTCTATCCCCGGGATCGGGGCCCGGATGCAGAAGGCCGTTGACGGCATCGAACCGTTCGTCATCCATCTCGTCGGCACCGGCGTTTTCCCAGGCACGAAGAAGCCGCGAGTCCTGTGGGCCGGCATCCGGGAAGGGGCCGAGGATCTCAAGAAGATCCAGGAGGATCTGGATCCCCTGTTGTCAGAGATCGGGTTTCCCATGGAGGCAAGGCCTTTCAGTCCCCACATTACCATGGGACGAATCAAGGAGATTCGTGACCCGAAACGGTTTAAGGCCTGGATAGAGAGGCACAGGGAGGCGGAGATCGGGTCCATGAGGGCGGCGTCCATTCATCTGTTCCAAAGTCAGCTCCGTCCGGACGGGGCGTTCTACACCGAAAAATTCGCTGCTCCTTTGGGGGGTGCAAAGGTTCTTGAAATATGATAGGTTGAACCCATAACAACACGAATTATTCTGAAAGGAGTTTCAGCATGGCGGAGAACAACAATAATAAAAAGAAGGCGTTGGACCTGGCGGTGACCCAGATCGAGAAGCAGTTCGGCAAAGGGTCTATCATGCGGCTGGGTTCCGGGGACGTGGTTGTAGACGTCCCTGCGATCTCATCCGGGGCCCTCTCGCTTGACTATGCCCTCGGTACATGGGGATATCCGAGGGGGCGGATCGTAGAGATCTTCGGCCCGGAATCGTCCGGAAAGACGACCCTCTCCCTGCATGCCATTGCAGAGGCGCAAAAGGGGGGAGGGATCGCGGCCTTTATTGATGCCGAGCATGCCCTGGATGTGACCTATGCGAGGAAGCTGGGGGTCAACACCGACGACCTTCTGATTTCGCAGCCCGATACAGGTGAACAGGCCCTCGAGATCACCGAGGTGCTGGTCCGGAGCGGTGCCGTGGATGTCATCGTCATCGACTCGGTGGCGGCCCTGGTTCCTCGGGCGGAGATCGAGGGGGAGATGGGGGACGCCCATATGGGGCTCCAGGCCAGACTCATGTCCCAAGCCCTGCGCAAGCTCACTGGGGCCGTGTCCCGGTCCGGGACCACGCTGATCTTCATCAACCAGATCCGCATGAAGATCGGGGTGATGTTCGGAAACCCCGAGACCACGACCGGCGGCAATGCCCTGAAATTCTACGCATCACTCCGGCTCGATATCCGGAAGATCGGACAGATCAAGGACGGCGAACAGGTCTACGGCAACCGGACCAGGGTCAAAGTGGTAAAGAACAAGGTGGCCCCGCCGTTCCGGCAGGCGGAGTTTGATATCCTCTTCAACGAAGGGATCTCCAGGGAAGGCGATCTGGTCGATCTCGCTGCCGAGCACGGCATCATCCAGAAGAGCGGCGCCTGGTACTCCTACAACGAGACCAGGATCGGCCAGGGGAGGGAGAATGCCAGGGCCTTCCTCAAGGAAAACGCCGACATCCGGGCTAAAGTCGAAGACGAAATCAAGGAGAAGCTGGGCATGGTGCGGTCTGCCAAGGGTGATACGGTCAAGGCCTGATCCGCCTCCCGCTTTCTTGTTTCACGCGGTCTGCTTGTCAGGCTCCATGGCCGATTGTCTGATTTCTGTGGTTTCCTGAATGATGATGACGGTCCCGGTCCCATCGCCGTTTACCCTTCTGAACGGGTAATACTTGAGGAGGAACCATTTATTTGTGGGTTTGTGAAGGAGTTCCATGCCGTGTCCTATGAACTTTGAGACACTGAATTCATGGCCGGTTAGCACTTCCTTCCAGTTTTTGTTTTGCAATGCGTCATAGGTTTTTCCGGTGATATCCGTCAGGGGTTTGTTGCATTTTCTTATTTTTCCCTCATGGTCCGCAAGGATGATGATCTCCTTGACACAGTTAAAGGTCTCCTCCCATTCGTTTTTCGCTATTTCTATCTGCCGGGATGTTTCGATTAACTCTCCATGTTTTTTCAGCATTTCTTCATGCTTCTGCTTCAACATCGCCTCGGCTTGCACTCGGAGAGTGACATCTTCTCCGGATCTAAGCATGCCGATGATACGGCCTGCTTCATCTTTTAAAATGGTATTGTTCCATGCGATGGTTCTTTCTTCTCCGGTTTTCGTTAAAACCGGGGATTCATATTTTTCAGCCGGCTCGGCTTCCCTTTCCATTAACTTTTTGAAGAGAGCTCTTGCTTGATTCCGGGTTCTCTCCGGAACAAAATGATCAAACCAGTTTTTGCCGAGAATTTCGTTCTCTTCGTGTCCTAAAATTTGGCAGCCCTTTTTGTTGATGAGTGTAACGTTCTGGTTCGGGTCCAACGCAGCAAGCATAACGCCGGCCACATCGAGATACTGCTGTGCCATATCCCGTTGCACCCGAAGTTTTTGCTCTATGCGCTTGCGGTCAATGGCATAGCGGATGGAACGCTCCAGCAGAGGGGTTTCGATCCGGCCCTTGACCAGGAAATCGGAAGCGCCTGCTTCCATGGCTTCCATATCCACCTCGTGATCGCCTTGACCGGTCAGCAAAATCACCGGTACTTTACAGCCGCCGGCAACGGCCTCCCGCAGGAGTTCCAGCCCGTTGCGCTCACCGAGACGGTAGTCGAAGAGATAGATATCGTGGTGGTTCCTTCCCATGGCTTCCAGAGCGGCATCATAGGCCGCCGCCCATTCCACCTCATACCTGAACCCGTGAACGTCGGAAAGCAAATCCCGGATTATGATATAGTCGTCTTCGTCGTCGTCCACATACAATACTTTTAATACATCTTTTCCCACTTCATAATCCTCTGTTCTTTTTTAAAGTCTCGTCATTCCCGAGACGGAAATTATCCAGTTTTTCTTCGTATCCGCATTTTATTCATGTTCCGATCCTGAAGAAACCGTTAGGGCTGCCAGTGCCGTTTCATGGACGGGTTCTGTTTTGATATTCTTTGCCGGCAGGACGACCATGAATTTCGACCCCATCCCGGGAACGCTCTTCACGGTGATGCTTCCGGCATGGCGTTCCGCAATCTTGCGGCAGATCGACAATCCAATGCCCGATCCCTCATACTCGCTTTGAGAGTGCAGGCGCTGAAAAACGCCGAAAATGCGATCCGTATATTTTTCATCAAAACCGATGCCGTTATCCTCAACCGTCAGTTGATAAAATAGAGGTGTTGCAGAATCTTCATCTGTATCCGGCGTATCGGCATCCAGGAACCGGCCATGGATTTTTACGATGGGGGCCTCACCTTTTTTACGGAACTTCAGCGCATTGCCGATCAGGTTCTGGAGCAATTGACGCATCTGCAATGGGTCTGCGTCTATGGTGGAGAGGGGGCCCACGTCTATGGTCCCTCCTGTCTCCTTTATTCTGACCTCCATATCTGACAGCACTTCATGGGTTATGACAGCAAGGTCAACCTGGACAAAAGAGCTGGCCTTGTTTGTAATCCGGGAAAACGCAAGGAGGCCATGGATCAGGTCCAGCATGCGTTTGGCTGTGCCGGACATCCTTTGCTCTCTTTCAATGCTTTTTGAATCAGGGGAAGCAGCTCATGGTTTGCTAACGGTTCCACCTTCTGATCAATAAGCTGGAGCGCCTCTGCTGTTTCCCCCCTGGCCTGGAGTTCAAGGGCGATATCTGAAAAATCCAATAATTCAAGATATGTTGCTTCTACGGTTTGGGCCATCCTGAGGTCCGCATCCTCGCCCGGCAATCCGAGTGATCGGTGTGCCTGGAGCGCATGATCCCAGGCCTGAATGGCCAGTTTTGCATCATATTCATCTCTCTGGAAATTCTTCTTTGATTCATCATATTTTTCAGGCTGGAGGGAATGGATCAAGTCATTGAATTGCCTGCCGACGTGGAAAGAGATCTTATCGATGGAGATGCATAACCGGATCGCCGCCTGCGCGATCTTGACCTGCCGGGCGCCTTCCTGGGAAATCCAGGGCATGAGCCCCATTTTGATCAGGAATTCCTGGTAGTGATCATTGACCTCTGCGATTTCAATCGTTATGGCTTCATCCAGGCCTTTAAATAAAACATCCTCCATCCAGGGGTCCACTTCCTCCGACATGAGATCCAGGGCCTCTTCTTGCTCTCCGATGCCTGCAAATTCAAAGGCGTTTACCACCATATCGATCACGTCCTGATAATCAGATTGCACACTCCTGGCCTGATCTATCATGTCACGGCCCTTGCCCTGATTTTTAATTGCGCTTTTCCCGGCTTCGGCGATCCAGTTATGCAGAGCCTGTACGGCTTTTTTACCGGTCGCCTCAAAATTTTTCTTGTCCTGTTCATGATGGGTTACAAGATAATCCAGGGCGTGATTCATCTGTATGCTGACAAAGAAACGCGCCTCCAATAACGTATACAAATGATTTAGGGATGCACCAATGGCCTGAATCTGCCTGACATTGTGTTGGGTGCTCCATATCATTCCTCCGACCAAAAGGCCTAAGACAGAACAAATGATGAGGACTATGGTGAAGAGCTTCTGTTTTATAGTCATCTATTTGTCCCGACAGGGGAAAGTGCAATGCATGATGGTTTATTCCCGGTTCTGATTGAGCGGCAGTCTGATGACAAACGCTGAACCTTGGCCCGGTTGACTCTTTGCCTCGAGGCTCCAGCCATGATGCTCCACGATCTTCCGGCAGACCGACAAGCCGATCCCTGTCCCCTCGTATTCGCCGCGGCCGTGCAGGCGCTGGAAGACGCCGAATATACGGTCCGCGTACTTCTCATCAAATCCGATGCCCTGGTCCTGTACCGTGATTTCATAGAGGCCTTTTTCCTGAGGATCGCCGCTTTTCATGGCCGGCAGGGTCCGGCTTGAAATGCGGATAACCGGCGGCTCGTCTTTTTTGGTGAATTTCAGCGCATTGCCGATCAGGTTCTGCATGAGTTGCCGCATCTGCAGGGGATCGCCGAAGACCTCGGGCAGATTGCCGGTTTCCACGCTGCCCCTGGTCTGCTCGATTCGAACCTCCAGGTCGGATAGCACTTCCTGGACTACGATGTTGAGGTCCACGGAGATAAAGGGCTGTTTTTTGGACGTCACCCGTGAATAGGTTAGAAGTCCGTTGATGAGCGTCTGCATCCGCGTCGCGGCACTCTGCATCCTCTCCAGATAGTCCCGGCCCTGGTCGCCGAGCTCTTTCTCATATTTAGCCTTGAGACGGTCGCCGAAGGCCGTGACCTTGCGCAATGGTTCCTGCAGATCGTGCGAGGCAACATGGGCAAAGTCCTCCAGTTCATGGTTGCTTTGTTCAAGCTTGTCCATGAATGACTTCAGCTTCTCTTCAGTCCGCTCCCGCTCCGAGACTTCCTGCCGCAGCTGGTTGTTGGCAGACAACAGTTCAGCGGTCCGTTCCTCAACGCGTTTCTCCAGTTCCCTGCTGACGGCGTCGCCGGTTTCCTTGAGCATGGCGATCTCCGTCATACGGTCCTGCAGTTCCGTTTTGAGAGAGAGAATGAGCGACTCGAGTTCCATGACTGATTTTTGATCGATGCTGTCCGGATTGGGATGGGCCATGGTGGTCATATGTTTGTGTCCTTTGCATGCAGGCGGTCCTCTTCCTGACAGACCCTGGATATCTCTTCATCATCGGACTCTCTTCCATGCTGCAGGACAGGCAGCGTGATGAAGAATGTTGATCCCTGACCGGGTTTACTCTCGGCCGTAATGGTCCCATGGTGGCGTTCCACGATTTTACGGCAGATCGACAAACCGATCCCTGTTCCCTCGTATTCGTTCTGGGCGTGAAGGCGCTGGAAAACACCAAAAATGCGCTCATTGTACTTTTCGTTAAAACCAATGCCATTGTCTTCAACCGTGAGTTCATAAAGTTTATTCGCCGGCGCATGATCATCCGTTCCCGGCTTGTCGCCATTGATGAAGCGGCCATGGATCCTGATAACCGGCGGTTCTTTCTCTTTATGAAACTTCAGGGCATTCACGATGATGTTCTGCAGCAATTGCTGGATCTGCGATGGATCCGCTTCAATGGTCGCCAGGTCACCCACTTCCACCCGCCCCCCGGTCTCCTGGATCAGTCTCTTCAGATCAGACAACACCCCCCGTGATACGGAGGAAAGGTCAACAGGCACAAAGGGTTGTTCCTCTATGGTGACCCGGGCATACGTGCGTAAATCATTCATCAGGTTTTGCATCTGCATCAAGGCGGTTTTCATTCTCCTGGTATCATTTTGCGCCTCATCTCCGAGGACGCTGCCGTATTTATTTTGAAGGCGATCGCCGAATAACATGGCCTTTCGTATCGGTTCCTGAAGGTGATGTGACGCGATATAGAGAAAATACCGTATTTCCTGGTTGCTCTGCACCAGTTTTGAGGCAGACAATTTCAGCTTTTCTTCCATGCGTTTTCGTACGAAGGCCTCCTTTTGAAGCGCTTCATTGGATTGTTTTAATTCCAGGGTCCGCTCATCCACGCGGTCTTCCAGTTCATCGTATGCTTTTTGCAGATGCTTTTCAGCCTGCTTCCGCTCCGTGATGTCGCGGGCAAAGACGCAGATGTACTCGCCGTCTTTGAATTTCAGGTAGTTGTAGGTCACTTCAACCGGCAAGGCACTTCCGTACCTGGTCTTGTATTCGGTTGCAATGCTGAAGGAACCCAATTGCTTGAGTTTTTCCCACTCATTCTCCCATGCATTTTCAGTAACCCATGGATTGATATCACACAGTTTCATGGAAAGCAGGCCTGCGAGAGAATATCCCAGTGATTGAGAGGCTGCCTCGTTGGCATACAGGAATCCTCCGTCGGATCCAACGATCATGGCGATAATTGAGGCATGATCAATGGAGAACTGCATCAACTGCAAGCTCCCCATGTTTTGCTCAAGCTTGCAGGATTGTTCGATCACCGAGCGTTCATGGACCTCAAGCAATTGCCTTAAGGTATGCACCTCGGCCCTGAGCTGTCTGATCTCCTGAGAGGTTTCTTCAACGCACACTTTACTTCTCATATGCACCGCTTCATTCAAATACGCGCTCTTCAAAAGGGAGTACGGCAAGCTTAATATTCAATGACAATGGTTTGAACAGGTTTGCGGTCTGTTCCGGGATGAAAACCCTTGAGAACAGGATCATGGCGAAGATATCCCCCATCGGCAGGATGCCGCCGAACCCTAATACGGATCGGATTCCAAAGGGAATGACAAAATTCTGCTGGGAGGGAATGAACGGGCTTTCCAGCGCATTCGGGACATGAAAGACATTGAAAGTCTTCTGCGCCATGTCCAGAAGCAAATTGGGATCGGGATTGATGACCGTGTTCACTTCCAATCCCAACTGCCTGATGAGGTTGCGGATCATTGGAATCTGATTGACCACCTGTTCGCTTGGAAGGGGGATCGCCTGATGCCCGGCCGAGTCCTTTCTGCAGTTCCACTCCGGTTTTTCGCCGGCCGTGGCCAGCAGGGTCAGGCACTTCATAACCGGTTCTTCCGGGGTGTCACCCAGCATGCCCCGGGCATACTGCTTGAGCTCATCATCAAGTCTTCCATAGGCGTGGGTCTTGAAAAATCGGATTAAGGCGCACGAATGCTCACCGGTTTGTTTACTGATCAGGTGATCATACAAATAGCGGGTCATTCTGTTCGCGGCCTCTTCCATGCTCTCTGCATCTGATCCCAGATCACGAAGCGCCGAACCGCATTCAGTCATGTCCTTCAATGTAAAACTCGTGAGGTCGCAGGGTGCCAATACCTGATTTTCAGTCATATCCATTTCTCCATAACCGCTGTCGGGACCTGCAGGAAACCGGAATTGACTTTATGCCGCACCGTATCTGTACTCAGTGCGGCGTGTTTGTTCTCAGACGATGATCCTGTCGTGCGGTAACTGCACAATATCAAACCAGTATTTTGCGAGCGTTTTCATCAAATCCACAAGAGATTCAAAGGTCACCGGTTTGGTGACAAAAGAGTTCACCCCCAGGTCATAGGTGCGGAAAATATCCTCCTCTGCCTTGGATGTGGTCAGGATCACGATCGGGATCTGACGCAGATGGGGATCGCCTTTTATCTCCCGGAGCGCTTCGCGGCCGTCCTTCTTGGGCATGTTCAGGTCCAGCAGGATCAGGCCGGGCCGGGGTGAAAGGACGGGAGCTGAATATTTGCCCTGATGGAGCAGGAAGTCCATGAGTTCCTCTCCGTTCTCAACAAAGTAAAGATCATTGGCCAGCTTGGACTCTTCCAGGGCATCTTTGGTCATCATCCGGTCATCTTCGTCGTCGTCGGCCATCAGGATGGTAATGGGGATTCTCTGGTCCTGCATCGGGTCCTCCTTTTTCAATTATCTTATCCGGGATGGATAGCTGTTCATTTTATTTCCTCATACGCTATGGTTGTCTCATTCTTATATCTTTGCAGAAAACCGGGGACCTCATCCGCCGGCAAAGGGGGGCTCAATAGAAAACCCTGCATCTCGTCACATCCCTGTTCAACCAGGAAGTCCATTTGTTCTTCGGTCTCCACGCCTGTAGCGATGACCCCCAGTTTCAGGCTGTGCGCCATGGAGATGATGGCGCTGATCACGTCCCTGCAGTCAGCGCTGGTGCAAATCTCTTTGACAAGGGAGATGTCGATCTTTATGGCATAGGGTTTAAAGTCTTTCAGGAATCTGAACGAATAAGAACCAGTGCCGAAGTTGTCTATGGAGACCCGGCTCCCCATGTTTTTTAACGTCCGCAATACGGGGATGGTTGTCTCTTGTTCCCGCATGACGTCTTCATTGACGTCAAATTCCAGGGATTGGGCCTCCAATCCGTAAAGATCTAAGGATCGGGCAACCATATCCGCAAGATCATGTCGTTTAAACTGCTGTGTTGACAGGTTGACCGATACGCGCAAAGGTGCGGAACCTTTTTCATGCCAGGTCTTGTATTGCCTGCAGGCGGTATCCAGCACCCATTCGCCGATGGGGGTGATCAGCCCGGAGGCTTCGGCTATGGGAATAAATTTGTCAGGCAGCAGCAATCCCAGATCAGGGGCGTTCCATCGCAACAGGGCCTCCAGACTGATTATATGACGTGTCCTGAGGTCCATGATCGGCTGGTAATATAAACAAAGCTCCTCACGTTCCAGTGCCTTGCGCAGCCGTCCTTCCATTTGCAGATCCTCCAGGGTCGTGGCATTCATCTCCTGCCGGTAAAACTGGAAGTTGTTTTTCCCGTGCTCTTTTGCATGGTACATGGCCGCATCGGCATTCTTCAGCAATGTCTCAATATCATTGCCGTCATCCGGATAGATGGCGATGCCTATGCTCGCCGTAACAAATACTTCCTGCCCGCTCAATACAAACGGCTCGGAAAGCGTATCATGAATGCGTTGGACCACTTTTACTGCGTCCCGGAAGTGTGTTATCTCGGTCAGCAGCAAGGTGAATTCATCACCGCCCAGACGGGCGATGGTGTCGCCCGAGTTGTCTGTGTGCAGACGGGCCACATAGTCGGTCTTGCGCACCAGGCCTGCCAGCCGGTCTGCAACCTTTTTCAGGAGTTCGTCTCCAGCGGAGTGCCCTAACGTATCATTGATATGTTTGAAATTATCCAGGTCAAAGAACATCACCGCTGCGATTCTGTGATAGCGTCCCGCATGTGCAATAGCGTGTTTGAAACGGTCCAGAAACAGGACGCGGTTGGGCAGATGGGTCAAATGGTCGTAATACGCGATCTGCCGGATTTGTTCCTTGGCTTTTCTCCGTTCGATGGCGTAGCGTATGGAGCGTTCCAGCATGGAGGCTTGGATGGTTCCCTTGACCAGATAATCCTCGGCCCCGGCCTTCATGGCTTCCATATCTATGGCCTGGTCTCCCTGCCCGGTCATCATAATGATCGGGACCCGGCATCCCTTCGCGATGGCTTCGTTCAGGAGTTGAAGGCCGTTGTGCTCGCCGAGACGGTAGTCCATGAGACAGACATCATGGTTATTACTGCCCAGCGTATTCAGGGCGGATTCGTAGCTGGTTTCCCAGTCCAGCTTGAACCTCGATCCATGGACCTCCGAGAGCAGGTCCCGGGTCATCACATAATCGTCTTCGTCGTCATCCACGATCAATATTTTGAGTTGCTCTTTACCCATTGATTATCTCCGTTTTATGCGCATTGCAGTTTGACCATTGGCCCGGCTCGTAAAGAAGACATCCTGAATATGCGGCCGTCCATTTATTCAACTCATGCCTGGCGAAACTTTTGGGGATTTGACGAGTTTCCACCCCATGGACAGCCGGTCCTTATGCGATGTTCACTCAAAGCTGTTCCTGCCCTATTTATCGGTCCGGAACAAAAAAACTTTAAGTATTTTCAGGAACATATGGGACTATTTGAAATATATGGATAATTTCAGTCCGTCAGGTTTGATCTTTTGCTATAGCGGGACTGTGTATCTCTCAAAAAACGCTTAAGTTTTCATGCTCTTCTGACGAAGAATAATAATGATAGTGAAGAAAAATATGTAGACCGTATCTTCGGCGTATTCCAACGCCTGCACGGCCGGAGTGAATATGAAGGGACAGGAATAGGCCTTTCAATCTGCCGCAAGATTGTTGTGCGCCACGGCGGAGAGATTACTGCGCAAAGCAGCCCCGGAAAAGGAGCGGCCTTCATCTTCACACTTGCGTCAATTAAAAAGAGCTGATTTATTGACAGTTTAGAACCTTCCGTGTTATTCTGAATATAATAAATTTTCGTATAATCCAGATGAAAGGCTGATACATGGACTTAAATGAACTGCTCAAGGTGGCGACGGAACGCAAGGCATCGGACGTGCACTTCAAGGTCGGGAGCCCGCCGGTCCTGAGGATAGATGGGGAACTCCTTCCCATGATCGAACACAAGCGGCTGGTTTCCGAGGATACGATCGGGATTGCCTTCTCGATCATGAACAACTACCAGAAGCAGAAATTCAAGACCAACAATGAAGTAGATGTGGCCTACTCGGTGCCGGGCCTGGGCCGTTTCCGCGTGAATATCTTCCAGCAGAGGAACACGGTTGCCATCGCCCTGCGCGTGATCCCGCACCGGATACAGGAAATAGCGGATCTGAATCTCCCTGTGGTCCTCGAGAAACTCTCCCTGCTGCAGCGGGGTCTGGTCCTGGTGACCGGGACCACCGGCAGCGGCAAGACCACAACCCTTGCCGCCATGATCGATCACATCAATAACCAGCGGACGACCAATGTGATCACCATCGAGGACCCCATCGAATTCCTCCATAAAGACAAGAAGAGCATCATCAATCAGCGGGAGATTGGTACGGACGTCAAGGCCTTTGACTGCGCCCTCAGATCGGCGCTTCGCCAGGACCCGGATGTGATCCTGGTGGGTGAAATGAGGGATTACGAGACCATTTCCACTGCCCTGATGGCCGCCGAAACCGGGCACTTTGTGATGAGTACTCTTCATACGGTGGATGCCACCGAGACCGTGAACCGGATCATCTCCGTGTTCCCCCCGTACCAGCAGAAACAGGTCCGGATCCAGCTGGCCGGGGTCATCAAGGGGATCGTATCGCAGAGGCTGGTGGTCCGTGCCGACGGCAAGGGCCGGATTCCGGCTGTGGAGGTCATGCTGGCCACCAACCTGATCCGTGAGTATATTACGGACAAAGACAAGACCCGCCTGATTCACGATGCCATTGCCGCGGGCAAGAGCCAGTACGGCATGCAGACCTTTGACCAGTCGCTGATGGAGCTGTACCAGCGGGGCCTGATCTCCTACGACGAGGCGCTCAAACGCAGTTCCAACCCGGACGATTTCGCCCTCAAGGCCAGGGGGGTCCAATCCACCAGCGATCTTTCCTGGGAGGAACAGGAAAAGGCGAGCGGACAAGAGAGTCCGGCCTCGGTCCAGGAACAAGAGTTCAAGATAGATCGGTTCTTTACTTGATGGAAGAATTTTTTTCAGTTTTCCTCCCCGCGTTCAGGAGGAAAGGATGAACCCCGGTTTTTTCCTCTCCCGGGGGAGAGGAAAAAGCCTGCCCCCGAATGAACCTATCGGGGGGTGATGGGCAATCCTTTCCACCGGCTTATCTTGTTGACAAGATCGCTCAAAATCTCTATCCTGATGGCACATTTATGGAGTGTTTTTTCA
Source organism: bacterium (assembly GCA_919901565.1). GTDB lineage: Bacteria > CG2-30-53-67 > CG2-30-53-67 > CG2-30-53-67 > CG2-30-53-67 > CG2-30-53-67. The sequence continues at coordinate 4,692 of CAKKPE010000055.1, read as the reverse complement.
TACGGAGCTCCATTCATGGATGGGGATTCTTATGTCTGATCAAATCGTTGCAACTCTTTAAAAAAGGCCGGGAATGAAAGGCTCCGAGATTCGAAAACGGTTTCTGGAATATTTCAAGGAACGTGGACATACGGTCTTACCGAGTTCACCACTGGTCCCCAGGAACGACCCCACGCTCCTCTTTACCAATGCCGGTATGGTCCAGTTCAAGGATATCTTTACCGGAGAGAAACCGAGGGCCGTGCCCAGGGCGGTCACGTCCCAGAAATGCATGCGGGCGGGCGGAAAGCATAACGACCTGGAGAATGTAGGGCGCACGGCGCGTCATCTGACCTTTTTTGAGATGCTGGGAAATTTTTCGTTCGGGGACTACTTCAAGGAAGAGGCCATTGACCTTGCCTGGGATTTTCTTGTGCGTGAGCTGGGCCTTCCCCAAGACCGCCTCTGGGTGAGCGTGTTTCAGGATGATGACCATGCCTTCAGGATCTGGAGGGACAAGGTCCAGGTCTCGGCTGACCGGGTCCTCCGTCTGGGAGAAGAAAGCAATTTCTGGGCCATGGGCGATACGGGCCCGTGCGGCCCCTGTTCCGAGATCTACGTGGATCAGGGGAACGACGTCGGTTGCGGCCGGCCCGAATGCAGCCCCGGATGCGACTGCGACCGGTTTCTCGAGATCTGGAATCTGGTTTTTATGCAGTATATTAGAGATGGGTCGGGCACGCTGACTCCCCTCCCGAAACCGAGCATTGACACGGGCATGGGACTCGAACGGATCACGGCGGTGCTCCAGGGGGTCAAGACCAATTATGATACCGATCTGTTTCAGGGGATCATCAGTGGGATATGTGACCTGACCGGCAAGGCGTACGGGAGCGGCCACGAATCGAACACCTCGACCCGTGTGATTGCGGATCACATCCGGGCGCTCACGTTCCTGATCGCCGAAGGGACCCTTCCAAGCAACGAAGGGCGGGGATATGTGCTCCGGAGGATCCTCCGCAGGGCGGCACGGCACGGCAAGCTGCTCGGTTTGAACGAGCCTTTCCTGTTCCGGCTGGCAGGGATTGTGGTTGACGAGATGAAAGAGGCTTTTCCTGAACTGGTTCGAGCGAGGGATCATGTGGCCGCTGTGGTCCTGAATGAAGAGGAACGCTTTCTCAATACCCTGGACCAGGGCCTCTCGATCCTCGTCGATCTCATGCAGAAGCTCATTCAGCAGGGCAAAACCCTGATCCCCGGGAACGAGATCTTCAAGCTTTACGATACCTACGGGTTCCCTCTGGACCTGACCCAGGACATTGCCTCGGAAAAAGGGCTATCCCTGGATGAAGCCGGTTTCCGAGAAGAGATGGAGAGACAGCGGGATCGCGCACGTGCCTCCTGGAAGGGCTCCGAAGAGAAGGGGATCGACCCGCTCTTCAAGTCCCTGTCTGAGACCTGCAAAACCGCCTTCGTGGGGTATGACCGGACCGAATCTGAGTCCGGGGTCCTTTCCCTGATCCTCGAGGGGGCCCTCAAAGAGTCGGTGCAGTCCGAAGTTGAGGTGGATCTGATGCTGGATGCTACGCCTTTTTATCCGGAGTCCGGCGGCCAGACCGGAGATCAGGGGAACCTGGAATGGGATGGGGGATCGGCTGAGGTCCTAAGGACATGGAAGCCTGCCGAGGGGCTGATCGTGCACCGGGCCAGGGTCCTGCAAGGCTTCCTGAAGACCGGACAGAAAGTCTCATGCCGGGTGGACCCGGATAAAAGGAAATCCACGGCGCACAACCATACGGCCACGCATATCCTGCACGCGGTGCTCCGCCATGTCCTGGGGGACCACGTCAAGCAGGCTGGGTCTCTGGTCGAAACCGGGCGCCTGCGATTCGATTTCACGCATTTTGCCCCGGTCCATGCCAGGGAACTGGAACGGATCGAACAGCTCGCCAATGAATGGATCTGGAGGAACGTCCCGGTTGAGACCGAGGTCAAGCCTCTGAATGAGGCCATATCCGGAGGCGCAACCGCCCTGTTCGGTGAAAAGTACGGGAGTGAGGTACGCGTGGTTTCCATTCCCGAGCTTTCCATGGAACTCTGCGGCGGGACACACGTGCATGCGACCGGCGAGATCGGTCTGTTCAAGATCCAGCACGAGGGGGGGATTGCCGCCGGTGTCCGCAGGATTGAAGCGGTCACGGGGGCCCAGGCCTATGAATACTTCAAAGGCCTGGAAGGCGAGATCCGCTCCCTTTCCGACATGGTCAAGGAGTCTCCGGGACGCATTGCGCCCAAAGTGGAAAAGACCCTGAAAGAACGAAAGGACCTGCTCCAGGAGATCGGATCGCTGAAGCGGGAGCTTGCGGAACTCCGGGGAGGGGATATAATAGAACTCATACGGGATATTGACGGGGTCAAGGTCCTGTCCCACAGGGTGGACCAGCTATCTCCTGAAGAACTCAGGGAACATGCAGACCGGCTCAGGGAACGGGTCGGTTCCGGCGTGGTGGTGGCCGGATCCGAAAACAAGGGGAAGGTGGCCCTGATCGCGATGGTGAGCAAGGACCTGACCCGCAGGATCCATGCCGGCAACCTGATCAAGGAAGGGGCCCGTATTACCGGCGGCAAGGGCGGGGGGCGCCCGGATATGGCCCAGGCCGGGGGCACGGATGCATCCAAGCTCGATGATGCCCTGAACAAGGTCTTCGATCTTGTTCGTGAACAGATGACCGCAGCCGGGAAGAGCTGAACCATAAGATAAGGTTTAAACCGTTTAAACCGGTCAAGCCGTTTGAACCGTTCTTCATAAGGAGGGAGTCCCATGTTTGAGACTGTGAAAAAAGCAATGCTGGTCGGCCTAGGAATCCAGGAGAAAATGAAAGATTATGTGGACGACCTGGTCAAGAAAGGGGAGGTCAGCAAGGAGCAGAGCGGTTCTCTGTTCAAGGACCTGATGAGCACGGCCGAAAAGAACCTGGAAGGGCTGGACAAAACCTGGAAAGACATGATCCACTCCACCATGGAACGGATGAACCTGCCGACCCGTGAGGATCTGGATAACCTTGAGAAAAAGGTGAATGCCTTGAGCAGGAGACTGGCCAAGCTCGATAAGGGTGGGGATGAAGAATAACATCTCTCATATACGATGAGAATCCTTGGCCTGGACGTTGGAGACAAGACCATCGGCGTGGCCGTGTGTGATGAACTCGGTATCACGGCCCAGGCGCTCAAGACCATACGCCGGAAAGCGATCTCGTCGGATCTGAATGCCCTGGATGAGATCATCCGGGAATATGAGGCAGAATGCCTGGTGATCGGAATCCCTATCAACATGAACGGGACCCTGGGGCCGGCGGCCAGGAAGGTCATGAATTTTGCGGAAAAGCTCAAGGTATTCAACATCCCTGTGATTGCGCAGGATGAGCGGCTGACCACGATGATGGCTGAGAAAATAATGATCCAGGGGGATGTCCGCAGAGAGAAACGGAAAAAAGTCATTGATCAGGTCGCTGCGGCACTTATCCTGCAGGGGTACCTGGACCGGAGGGCCAGGGAGCATAAGGATGAAATTTAGTTCGTTCAAAGGGGCGGGGACCATGGCCCTCCTCGGGATCTCGGTCCTCCTTGCGGTACACCTCTATATGCTTGTTTTTGCCCCCTATCCCGCAGGGGGAGCCTCTGGAACCGTTGAGATCACTTCCGGAGCAAGCATCAAGGAAACAGGTCAAATTCTACATGAGCAGGGGCGGATCCCCTCGGTTCCGGCATTCATCCTTCTTGCCGGTCTGACCGTTTCCCATGGGCCGGTGCATGCAGGGGAATACAGGATTCCCGACCCTTCTTCGGCCTGGCAGATCCTGAATCTTCTGCGTCATGGGTCTGTGGTACTGCACCGGGTGACGATCCCTGAAGGGCTGCGGGGCTCGGATGTAGCCGCCATTGTATCGGAAAAGCTCTCTCTTTCCAGGGACCGCTTTGAGGCCCTGCTTACCGACCCGGTGATGATCCGTTCCCTCGGCCTTGACGCACCCTCACTCGAAGGTTATCTCCTCCCCGAGACCTATGCCTTCCCCAAGAAAATGGCCGAAGATAAGGTCATCCGCAAGATGGTAGAAGGGATGATGGCCTTTTTCGACAGGAAGAAGATGAATCGGGCTGAATCGCTGGGCATGACCCTCCAGCAGGTCCTAACCCTCGCATCCATTGTAGAAAAGGAGGCGGGGACCGAAGAGGAGGGCCCTCTCGTCTCATCGGTCTTTCATAACCGGTTGAAGAAACAGATGCGCCTGCAGAGCGATCCCACGGTGATCTACGGGATCAAGAATTTTGACGGGAACCTGCAGCAGAGTGAACTGAAGACAGACGGCCCTTATAACACCTATCTGCGGTTGGGGCTACCGCCTACCCCCATTGCCAATCCCGGCAAGCCTTCGATCCTTGCGGCACTCTATCCGGCTGAGACCTCCTACCTCTATTTCGTCTCCAGGAACGACCGGACCCACGCCTTTTCCCGGACCCTTCAGGAGCATAACAAGGCGGTAAACCGGTACCAAAGATAGAAGCCGGGGATATCCGGAGAGATGCATTTAAATGATCATGACCTCTCTTTTTCCATTGACAATATTATTTTTTTTTCTATAATTCAGATAATCATTCTCTTGATGGGGTATTGCATCTAAATATTTTTAAAGGGAGGCTTCAATGGCTGCTAAG
>CAKKPE010000054.1 GCA_919901565.1 bacterium | reverse complement strand
GTCAAACTCTGCGAGTCCCCCGGCAGAGCCGGGGGTTTACCTAAGTGCTAATTATGGTTAATTTTAAATGGGTGATTTTATTAATATCGTTTGCTTTTATAGGTTGTGCTACCGCCAGTACAACCGGGAACCAAGATATAAAGCCACGAATCTATGATATAGACTATGATATTGTCTTTTCTAAAGCTATAGATACTGTTATTGACATGGGTTGGCAAATTATCTCTACAGATAAATCTACAGGTATTATTTCATTTTCTACACCTACAAATCTCTGGACATGGGGAGATAACGCATCAATTAGAGTCTCTAAAATAGGAAATGGGAAAATCAGAGTTGACTTATCCTCAAGTACTCAGCGTCAGATTTATGATTGGGGCCGTAATAAACAAAACATTGAAGTTTTTTTTAGCAAACTGGATGCGTTACTCAATCAATCAAAATCACAAACTCATGGGGACGGTTCTTAAAAACATAAACGAAATCAAGTAAAGAGTCGAGGGTCAGACTTTGATAATTTGATATTGGCATCTCCCTATAAATCTGGCCGCTCCCTACCCTCCCTGCCATTTCTGATACAATTCATGCTCGATGCCGATCACGTCGAGCACACGGCCCACCACAAAGTCGACCAGGTCTTCTATGGTCTTTGGCCTGTGATAGAATGCCGGCATGGGAGGAAGGATCACCACGCCGAGATGGGAGAGCTTCAGCATATTTTCAAGATGAATGGCGGAGAGCGGGGTCTCCCTCGCAACAAGGATCAGCGGCCTTCTCTGTTTGATCATCACATCCGCTGCCCTTCGGATCAGGTTATCGGCGAGCCCGCAGGCGATGGCCGCAAGGGTGCCCATGGAACAGGGCGCGATGATCATCCCCTCCACGGAGTTGGACCCGCTGGCCACGGGAGTTTCAAAATCATTGTTACTGAAAACCCGTATCGAGGCGGGATTGATACCGAGCTTCTTCTTCAGGACCTTGCGAGGGTCTCCTTTCCCCCCTGAAAGGTCAAGGCCCATCTCTTCACGGATCACGAGCTTCCCGGCATCCGAGAGGATCAGGTCCACGCCGTATCCTTTCTGACTCAGGACTTCAAGAAGACGGAGACCGTAGATCGCACCGCTGGCGCCGGAGATGCCGAGGATCCACCGCTTATTCTGATCCATAAAATACTCCGGGGATATGCTTCCGTATTATCAAAAGCTAACCACAGAGAACACAGAGAAATCCTTTGATACGATAAAACCAGTCAAAATTTAAGTTCTCTCTTCCTCTGTGCCCTCTCAAACCATTAATCTTTTAATCCCATCTTTCTTTTTAAGAATTTTTTTGAGAACACAGAGTCTTTCTCTGTGCACTCTGTGGTTCGGCTTTTCATCTATTTCCATTTTCGGTCTGCCTGCCCTCAAAACACCTTACATCAGAATATCGAGAAGTGTAAAGGCAAAGATGGTTACGCTGATATAGCCGTTCATGTTGAAAAAAGCCATATTGAGGCGGGAGAGATCATGCTCGCTGACCAGCGAATGTTCATAGAACAGCAGCCCCCCCACCGTTAGGACACCGATAAGATAATAGACGCCCAAGCCGAGCAGGAAAGAAATGAGCAGGAGAATCATAAATGTCAAAGAATGGAAGATCCGTGCAATTAATAAAGAGGTCCGTACCCCGAAGAAACGGGGAATCGAGTAAAGGCCCGCCTGCCTGTCAAAGTCCATGTCCTGGATGGCATACAGGATATCAAACCCGGCCACCCAGAAAAGAACGGCGAGACTGAGGATGATGATCCTAAGGTCAACCGATCCCCTGACGGCGATCCAGGCCCCGAGCGGCGCCATACTCAGGGAGAGTCCGAGCACAAGGTGGGAATACCGGGTGAACCGTTTGGTGAACGAATATCCCAGGATGATGAAGAGGGCAACAGGGGAAAGGATCAGGCAGAGCCTGTTCAGGGAAAAAGCGGCCCATTCGAAGAGGATGACCGACACAGCGAGCATGGCCGCGGCCTGCCCCGTAGTTACGATGCCTTTAGGGATCTCCCGCTGGGCGGTCCTGGGGTTGACGGCATCGAGATCCCTGTCCACGATCCGGTTGAGGGTCATGGCGGCTGTCCTTGCACTGACCATGGCCAGAAGGATCCAGAGGAGCTGATCAGGATCGGGGATCCTCTTCCCGGCAAGCACTGCTCCCATCAGGGCGAACGGCAGGGCAAAAACCGTGTGAGGGAATTTGATCATGTTGAGAAGGTTTCTGAGGGTATTCATCATAGGCTGGAAGAATGGCCTCTTTCGTGCTTAAGTTTAACCAGACAGAATTTGATTTTTGATTCTTTATCTTTAATTTCCACTCACCGGACCATCAATCATGAATGCTTTACAAGTTCACCAAGGCAGGATGCTCTTTTCTTTGCTCAGCATTCGGGTCAGATAACGGCCGATCCTTTTCTGGTCCCTGGGTTTCATCCCGGTGATTTTGACGCCGCAGAGATACCGCCAGCTTTGAAATTCCCTGGAAGCCTGGACATGCATGACTACGGCCGATCCCCGCACCAGGCCATGTTCAGGGAGTTCTATCTGCAAATCCTGGATCACTTTCCCGGTCTCCAGGATCTGGTTACAGGTAAACATCAACCCATGAAGACCTATATTGACGATCACACCCCGATGCTTCTCCACATCAACCTGGATGGGATCAGTTGAAATGTTCTGGAAACGGTAGGCATGGATATCCTGTTCGGTTTCGATCACGGGCGGGTAGCCCACTCTGAACTCGCCGGAGTCGTTGTCCAGGTCCGACAGGAGAAAGGATTGGGAAAAGAAGCGGATTCCCCGCCTGGATTCGTATTCCAGAAACAGGGAAACTTTCCCGTTCAGGACAGGGAGCGCGTCCCCCAGGCTTTCGGCCTGCAGCAGGATATAGGCGTTGAGCGGGGAATGATCCACTTCGACCATTCTGGCATTAAAACGGTTCGGAGAGGATTCGGCAGAGACCTTGATGGGGATCTGGTTCCTGAGCACCCATTCAAGATTATTCCGCATCTCCTGGCCGGAGTTTAAAACCTCCTGTATGGTCTTCCTTCTGCTGAAGAAACTCCGCACCATGCCCAGACTGGTCCATCCCTGACTTGCTACTGTACGCATAGGCCTGACTCCCTGTATATGGCAGTGATAACCTCACTCTTGCGTCTGGTCCACAACGGGGCCACAAGAAGGTCCCACGGGGCCTCGCCCATGAACCGGTGGATCACCATCCGGCCGGAGATCGTATCAAGAATCCTGCAGACCAGGCGGATATACTCTTCCATCTCAAGCAGCCGCACACGCCCATCAAGATAATCCTGTTCCAGAGGAGCGCCCCTGATGATATGGAGATGGTGGAGTTTGATCCCCTGGATTCCCATGTCGAGCACGGCCTGCACGGTCGCCATCATATCCTGTTCGGTCTCGCCCGGCAGGCCCAGGATGACATGCACGCAGACCGGTATGCCCCGTGCCTGCGCCCGGGAAACCGCATCCGAAAAACAGGCTAAATCATGGCCGCGGCGGATCGCCTGCAGGGTCCGGTCATGGGCGGTCTGAAGTCCTATTTCCAGGCAGAAATAGGGGATTCGATCCTGATAGGACCGAATCAGATCAAGTACCGCATCGGGCAGGCAGTCGGGCCGTGTGCCCACGGAAAGTCCCACAACATCCGGAACGCCCAGCGCCTCATCCCACAGCCGTTTCAATCTGTGGGCCGGGGCATAGGTATTGGTGAACGGCTGAAAGTAGGCGATAAACTTTTCTGCATGGAACCGGCTTCTTGCCATGTCCATACCTTTGAAAATCTGCCGGACAACCGTCTGGTCCGGCCCGGTCCATTCGGCAGCGGACCCGGACGGACCGCAGTATGTACATCCGCCGGTACCGAGCGTTCCGTCCCGGTTCGGACAGGTCATCCCGGCATGCACCGGAATCTTGTGCACGCGGCAGCCGAACTGCTTTTTGAGTTCCCCGCCGAAGGTCCTGACCGTCGCTTTGTTCCTGATCATGGCCATATTCATATCCCTCGATATCCTTCCTGGTTTGCAACAAACATGCCTGCCCTCGACTACGATCGGGAGTTGGTACACATCAGGATTACATAATCATTGTCATTGTCCGGCTTGCCCTCGGTTTACCGGGGCCCGACCGGACAATCCACCCTTCGACAGGCTCAGGGTGACAATTGTCATGGTGAGCTTGTCGAACCATGAATTCCCGGATCGAGAAGCTGTGTCTTAATCTTGATCTCTTCCTTATGTTCCTTCTCCCTTTCGGGGAGAAGGTTAGGATGAGGGGGCTCTTTCCGGTCAACCGGTCAACCCCTCACCCTTGCCCTGGTTTATTGGAGTCAAGTGTTTTATGCATTTTTCTTTCAAAACTTTTTATCATGTAGCACCTTGCCTAACCCTGGTATTTCGAGGGTCTCAAAAGAGCCCGGATCTTGCTTCATTGGGGCCAAGGTGCAAGCGGGGAGTTATAAAAGCTCTCCCTGAAGGCCGACGCAGTCGCCTAAACGGGCTAGGTGATAACCTCCCCGCTAACACGTCAAAGGTTGACTCAGGCTGTCATCCTGAGTTTAGGTTGATTCATGTAATCATAAGTAAACTCTCTATGGTCTCTTACCGCCGCAAAGACAATCCGAAGAAGTTTCCGAGCGACCGCAACCAGAGCCTTGGTTTTGGGCATCCCTCTGTCAATCGCCCGATGATACCATCCGTGAAGAATACCCCCCGTACGGACCACGTTTATCGCACCAAAGTACAGAAGCTTTCTCAAAAGCGGGCGTCCTCGTTTGGAGATTCTCCGTCTTCCCTTGTGCAGCCCGGAACTGATCTCAAAAAGATCAAGTCCAGCAAGCTTTTCCATCTCGGGAATGGCGCGAAAGGACCCAAAATCTCCCACCTCTCCGATCAGGCCCGCGGCCGTGATCGGGCCCACCCCTTTGATCGAAAGAATGCTGCTGCTGTAAGGGATCTGTTGAAGATGAGAAACCATCGCGTCTTCCAGTTGGGCGATAAAGCCGTCCACGAGTTCGATCCAGGAGAGAATCTGTCGGATCTCAAGCACAAGGCTCTCCCGGCCCTCCTGGATGCCCACCGACGAACAAGCCGAAAGATAAAGTGGCTCAATACGCTCTCGGCCGATCCTTCCACGGCTGATCTTCTTCACCCTGGAGCAGAGAAGATCAAGATCCCCACAAGCAACAAAATCTCCTGGAGTACTGTACCGGTTCAGAAGATAACGGGCGGTCTTGCTTTTGACCCCCTTTATGATCGTCAGAAACTCCGGGAATACCAGAAATACCAAATCCTGAAGCTGATTCAAAAGGCCCGTCCGTCTCCGCACACTCCGCTCCCGAGCCTGGGTCAGCCGGCGAAGCTCCGCAGCCGAGCCCTCGGGGACAATCACCGTCAAGGCATGGCCGAGTTCTATAATATCGGCAATCACTTTGGGATCCTTCCGATCCGTTTTGTTCGGAGAGTTGCCAGTGAGCTCTTTCAGACGTTTGGTGTGCATCGGATTCACCTGAACCAACTTCACCCCTTTCCTCTTGAGAAAATGCACAAGGGGCTCACCATACGGCCCTGTGGACTCAAATCCCACGACAATCTCTTCCAGTTGGTTTTGGGTCTGAACCTGGGAAATGCGATCCCAGAAGAAGTTAAAACCATGGGCATGGTTCCCAAACGGAAAAGGTTTGGCTCCTCTGTTGTTCGAAAATCGATAATAGCCCATATTCGATTCTTTTCCTATGTCTATGGTCACAAGCAAAATTTTGTTATTGACGACCTGCGCTTTTTTTGTTTGAATCTTTGTCACGGCTATACTCCTTTCTTTGGTTTGGACGTTGACCAGCTCGCAAACTGGTTCAAATCAAGAAAGAGTATAGCCTTATCTTTTTTGAGACAAGCCCTTTCTACAATATAGCAAGCTCCCCATTCATGGGGAGAAGGAATTTATTGATTGCCCTAAACCTTGTCCCCAAAGGAACTGAATCTCCATAATTGTGACACAGTCTCCGAGTCGGGGAATGACGCTCTTAGAAAATTGTTTACCCATAAATCTGCCGCACGCCTATCCCTGTTATTGCCTGGCATAGAGTGTAATAAAGGTTGAGGCCCCTTCCTTCTCCTCGATGAGTTTGGCCGTCTGTTCCGCTTCGGCCCGTTCCGAATAACGGCCGATCCGGACACGGTGAAAGGATCCCTTGCCTGAAACCGCCTTCATCAGGATGTAGGACGGGTAGCCTTTCTGTTTCAGATACCCCGCAAGCTTCTCTGCGGCCGCCTGATCTTCGAACGCGCCGACCTGTATGGTGTACTGGGACGGAATAATCTTTGAAGCTGCGACGGCTTCAGTCCCCACGGCATCCTTGCTCTCCGGGGGCCCGGCAGTCTTTGCCTGCTCCGAAGGCCCGGCCTTGGGAAGGCTCTGCGGCGGCGGGACATCAGCAGCCGGCAAAATGACCGGGTCCGGGGCCGAGGGTTTCTGTGCCGGTACGCCGGCGTCCGGCTCCTTTTTCGAGAGTTCATCGTAGAATGTAAACCCTGGCTTGGGTACCGGTGCTTCGGCCTCGAGCTCTTGCCCGGCTTCCTCGGAAACAGAAGGGGCCTCGACTGCCTGCTTCCGGGAGTCATGGGTCATGGGAAAATAACGGCCGACCAGGAATCCGAGCATAAAAACAAGAAGGCAGGTCACGGCGGCCCCTGAAACCATCAGCCTGCTCCGCCTGTTGTCCGGATGGAACTCATCGTCCTCCACGATCTTATCCAGGTCCATCATATCCTTTTCCATAGACTCCTCCGACCGAAAAAAAATACATATGGTCAAAAGCTAACCACAGAGAGCACAGAGAATTCATTGGGTACCAACAAATCAGGCAATATTTCGATTTCTCCCCCTCTGTGTTCTCTGATATTATCCTTCCAGTTTTTCTCCTAACGGTATTTCTTGGAGAGCACAGATAATTTCTCTGTGTCCTCTGTGGTTTCATCTCTTATCATCTTCGTTTACATCTTCTCCGGAGCGGACACGCCCAGGAGATTCAGGGCGTTCCTGATCACGGTCCGCACAGCCCCAACCAGAAAGAGCCTGGCCAGGTTCTTGTCCTGTTCTTCGGAAATGATCCGGTGCTTGAAATAGTATGCATGGAGACGGGCGGCCAGCTCCTGCAGATAAAAAGGAATCCTGTGCGGCTCCAGGGCCATGGCCGCTCCTTCCACCACCTCTGGATAGGTGCCGAGAAACCTCATCAGGTCTTTCTCTTCCGGAAGTGAAAGGAGGTCGAAGTTGACATCATTGCTCGCCGGGACCGGAATCCCCTTGTCCCAGGCCTGGCGGAATATGCTGCAGATCCTGGCGTGGGCATACTGCACATAATAAACGGGGTTTTCATTGCTCTCGGTCTTGGCCAGGTCCAGATCGAAATCCAGATGCGAATCCGAACGCCTGAGGAGAAAGAAAAAACGGGCCACGTCGTTTCCTACCTCATCGAGTACCTCGGAGAGGGTGACAAACTCGCCTGTCCTTTTCCCCATGCGCACCGGCTTTCCATCTCTCAGCAGGTTCACCATCTGGATCAGAAGGACCTTGAGGGTATCGGCATCGTGACCTAAAACCTGTATGATGCTCTTCATCCTCGGGATATATCCATGATGATCGGCCCCCCAGATGTCAATCAGGCGGTCGGGCCCTCTCTCCAGCTTGTCACGGTGGTAGGCGATATCCGAGGCAAAATAGGTATAGTCGCCGTTCCCTTTGATAAGGACCCGGTCCTTGTCGTCGCCGAACAGGGAGGTCCTCAGGACCAGAGCGCCGTTCTCTTCTTCCAATAAAAGGTTCTTCTCCTTGAGCTCGGAGATACAAGCCTGGACCTTCCCCTGCTCATAGAGAGACTTCTCCGTAAAGAAGCGGTCGAACCGGACATCCATTTTTTCCAGGTCCGAACGGATGCCGTTCAGCATAACGCTGCAGCCGAAATCCGAGAGCTTGGATATCGCATCATCTTCGGCCATGGAGAGATAGAAGTCCCGGTACCGCTCTTGGACCTGCCTGGCGATATCCAGGACGTATTCACCGGGGTAGACCCCCTCGGAAGGGAACGGAACCGTAGAGTCGAAGATCTGGCGGTACCGGAACCAGACCGACCGGCCCAGATCTTTCACCTGTTTCCCTGCATCGTTCACATAAAACTCGCGGGAGACCTGATACCCTGATGCATCCAGGATCCTGCAGAGGACATCTCCGACCACAGCCCCCCGGCCGTGACCGATATGGAGGGGGCCCGTGGGATTTGCACTGACGAATTCCACAATGACACTGGACCCCTTGCCCAATGCTGATTTTCCATAGGCATCCCCTTTGGCCTCGATATCCTTGAGTACCCTGACCCAGTAGTCTTCCTTGAGAAAGAAGTTGATAAAGCCAGGCCCTGCCACTTCACATCGGTCAATCAGCCCCTCGGGATCAGTTAGATGGTCGATCACGACCTTCGCAATATCCAGTGGGGAACGCTTGAGGTCCCTGGCCAGGACCATGGCCAGATTAGACGCAAAATCCCCGAGCAGAGAATCTTTTGGAATATCCAGCTGGACCGGAGGGCGCTTGTTTAACTGGAGTGTCCCATCCTCCCGGGCCCGGTCAATGGAGTCGGCCAGCATTTCGGTCAGCGTATCTTTCAAATCAAACACCCTTACTAAGTGACCCTATTCGTAAATACGGTACGTCACCATATTTACGAACAGAACCACTAAGGTTGGCAGCATCATTAGTTTAAATTTGTAATTATATCTATTTAAGCAAATGTGTCAATGACAATACCTGAGAGTCCCTATTACGCATGAATGATCACCTGATGCAGAACCAGGCCGAGATCCTGAACCTTATAGGGTTTGGCAATCATATCACAGAACCCGTATTCCCTGTAGTTGGACATAATCGGGTCAATCGCATAACCGCTTGAAACAATGGCCTTCACACCGTGATCGATTTCCCGAAGTTTTGCGATGGTCTCCCTGCCTCCCATGCCACCGGGTATCGTCAGATCCAGAATAACCGCATCAAACGGTTCTCCCGCATCCCTGGCTCTTTGATAGATATCGATGGCTCCGGATCCCTCTTCGGCAAACCAGACCTCATACCCCAGATGATTCAACATCTCTCCGAGGACCTTTCGGACAACCTCTTCGTCATCCATGACCAGAACCCTCCCCCTACCCTTGATGATCTCTTCTTCATGGTCCCCGGTTCCGACCGTAAGTTTCATATTGGAAGCCGGAAGGTAGATCGTGAAGGTACTCCCCGCGCCCAACTTTGATTCAACGGCCACATGCCCATCATGTCTCTTGATGATCGAAAAAACCATGGCAAGACCCAGGCCGCTTCCTTTCTGTTTGGTCGTGAAATAAGGATCGAATATCCTGTCCAGATATTTATCCTGTATGCCTCCCCCCTGATCCTGAATGGATATACGGATATGGTCTCCCTGTTTTATGGGCAAAAGATCCTCAGGGCCGATCTTGATCATGTCCGCCCTGACCTGGATCTTCCCTCCCTGGGGCATGGCCTGGTCTGCATTGATGATCAGATTACCGATGGCCTGGCTGATCTGCCCTTCATCCATATCAACAGCCATCAGGTCATCTGAAAAAACCATTTCGTACTTCACATTGGACCCCCTCAAGGCGAATCTGACGGTATCTTCGACCAATCTCCGGATCGAGGCCGTTTTCCGGATGGGCGCCCCGCCTTTGGCAAAGGTGAGCAGCTGCTGTGTCAGGTCCCTGGCCCTGAGAGACGCGTTTTTCGCTTCCTTTAGAATCTCGGAAGTCTTGTCATCCATTTTCCCGACGAGTGTCGCAAGGTCAATATTCCCCAGAATAGCGGTCAGGAGGTTATTGAAGTCATGCGCCAGACCTCCGGCCAGAACACCGAGGGATTCCAGCTTTTCACTCTTGAGAAGCTCCTCTTCGAGTTTTTTTCGTGCTGTGATGTCCCGAATCGAGGCCATCCGCAAGATACGGCCCTTGGACCGGATGGTCTTGGCGGAGACCTCCAGAGGAAAGCGATTTCCATTCTTCTTCAAGCCCACGCTTTCATAGGGCCTGTCATAACCTTCGCTGATCTTCTTCTTCACGTTATCGAGATCCTCAGGGGCCACGGTTTTGGATACAGGCATTCCCACCAGTTCGGGGACCTCATAGCCGAACATCGCGGCAAAGGATTCGTTGACCTCAATAAATACCCCGCTTTCCAGGAAGGCGATCCCGTCAAAAGCGGCCTCGGTCAGCTGCCGGAACCGTTCCTCGCTCTCCCTCAAGACCTCTTCAGCCTGCCTGCGCTCGTTGATTTCCTGCTCCAGCGCTTTCTTGGCCTTGCTGAGCAACTGGACATGATTTTTGATCTGCTTCATCCGGACCAGGTTGAGCAGGAGATAACCGGAAATAAGGGCCGTGAATATCAGCCCAACCGCAAGGATCCGCCAGGGTTCCCAGGTTCTTGCAGCATGGACGTAATCCGGTGTAGGCCGGCAAAGCATCCGCCATGTTTTGTCTCCTATTTTGAGACGATCTTCATGGTAGATCCCCGACCTGAGTTCAGTCTCATCCATAATGGGCTGTACGGATTCTTTCCGTGCCCGTGAAGCATGAAAGTAGAGAAGGCGCTCACCTTCAGATGCGGATTCGTCATAGATGTAAATATCCATGCCTTGGGGCCCCATAGATATGATGCTCTTTTCCAGCATCTCTCCCACACTGTACGCCCCTGCAACAAAACCGACCAGATTCGTTCGCCTGAATTCCACGGTATCAACAGGCACATCCTTCCTGTAAACGGGGCGGAATGCCAGAATGCCGTACTTGTTCTCTTTCCCCAGGATGAGTCCAATCCGTTCAGTGGCCACCATATTCCCGGTATCCCGCGCCAGGTTCATGGCTTCCAGCCGCTCCGGATTTGAAGCAAGGTCGAACCCGAGCGCATCGTCGCTCCCCTGCATGGGTTCCACATAATAGACCGGGTAATATTCGTCCCGGCGGCCCGCCTGAACCAGGACGCCTTGCGCATTCCTTTCAGTGAAGTGAAAACCGGAAACCACCTCCCTTGCCGCGGCCTCCTCGTAGATATTACGCTCGCTGTCAGGTATACGAGGTGCCCATACAAGGGCCTGAACAGCCGAATTGTCCGACAACAGATGCTGCACATAGATATGAAATTCCGACCGATCAACATACTGAGACCCGGCATAAAAAGAATGGAGCGCATCGATATCGTGCAGATTATCTGCAATGGTCTTTTTGAATTCAAAGATATGGTTTGCCGCAGATTTGTCAAACACCGACTGTATTCTTCTGTTCTCCCATCTCATCGACGTTTGAAAAAGAAAGATGGAGAGGAGGATCCCGAGACAGGCCGCCAGGACCAGCACTCCGTATCCACGATAAAATCTGGTGGTGCCGGGCCTGTTTGATACGAATTTTATTTGATCGATCATCCGGTTCTCCTTCCGTTTATCAAAGCATATTCAGCATCTTATGGACTTGGGGGATGATGCGCACGGTCCGGAGGCGCTCCTTGCACAATCCCTGGATGTCAAGCAGGCGGCGGGTCCACTTCGGATCAGCCAAGGTCCCGTGCACGGGCTGAAGGACCAGGGGAATTGCCGGACCGGTTTTTTCAATCAGATCGGTCAGAAGGTGGATCTCCTCATCGGTCACACGGGATGTCAGAACGGCCTTGATATACAGCTTCCTGGTCTTCGCCTTTTCCATGAAGAGCCCGTGCGATGCCCAGTCCGTGGACTCGCCCGTGGCCGAGGCAAGCTTGACATCCATGGAGATGGTCTCCACCCATGGGAGGAGCCCCTCCAGTTCCCGGAACAGGATCCCGTTGGTCTCCAGGAGAACCGGCATCTCACTGGCTATAACCGGAAGCACAGCAGACAGGAATCCGGCATGGAGCAGGGGTTCTCCGCCGGTCAGAGCGACAGAGTGGTGCAGGCGGCGGAACTTGTTGGCGTCCCGGATAATCCCGATGAGTTCCTCTGCACTCACGGGGTTGGGGCGTGCGGCAAAATCCCTGTGTCCCGGCGTTTTCTCAATCAGGCAGTCTCTGACCGGGCCTTTGGACGCCTCCGTATCGCAGTATTGACAATAACGGTTACAGCCGTAGAACCGGACGAAGAGCTGGCGCTCACCCACCAGCAGACCCTCACCCTGAATCGAAGAAAAAACCTCCATGATCTCAGCCGAAGCATCCATCAGGGGACTCCACGCACCTTGCAACGCGCCTCTGCCATGCCTTTGAGTTAATCGAGATAACCTGCCATCACGTCTCCGGCCAAAGACTCCGGATTCACCCCAAGATCGTTGAGGCCCACGGTCCTGACAGGGGTCCCCTTGTTCTCCACGTTCAGACCCACATGGATCATGCAGGAAACCGGGCTTTGCACGGCAATGGAAACCGAAAGCTTTGCGTCCCCCTCGTACAGGTCATCCCCCTTGCGCCGGATTGTCTTACCCTTGAGACGGCTGTTGAGTCTCTCCTGAATGATACAGACCAGGAGCCTCTGCCGGAGTATGGCCGTCTCGAGCCCGCACCCGAAATGCTCCACGATAAAGTGCAGCATCCGTTCGCTCCATATCGGCGCATTGGCTTTGACATCCACGAGATCCGCCATCCGGTCGGTGCTGACATCGCAAGGGCCTGCAAAGGCCACAATGCTGTCCCCCAGAAGGTCAAAGGACCGGAACGCCCAATGGGAGGTGAGTTCCCCGCCCGTATAAGCCGTCTGATCCTTGATGAACCTGCTAATCATGATTGCGCCTCTCTTCCGGAAAGACCGTTCCCGGCCGCTCCTCCCATTCCCATTTCACGATGGCCCATGGAATCAGCCGTTATCATACTATGGAATTCACCCCGAATAAAACAACAAAAAGGCAGCAGGACCCAAAAATGGATTGACTTTGCCGGAAGAACTGTAGTAACTTATTGAAAAAGTTTAAGTAATGAACACAAGAGTTTGTTGTGACAACGCATTCCAGTCCCAGGCTACAGGCGGGTATTGCTGTTTGATCGTTGAGAGAACCATCTGAGATGATCGCAAAAAAAAAGAAATCACCCCTGCTCATCATTTCTTTGCTCATACTCCTCTGCATCGTCTCGGGGATCTTTTATATTTCCATGAAAGTTTTTGCACCGGTAAAGATCACTGTAGCGGAGATGTCTCCGGAAGCCGCTGAAAGCTGCAAGGCAAAGATCACCAAGATGCTCATTGACGAAACCCTGGCCTTCAACTTCAAAAAGACCAATGACATCCCGTTCACAGAAATGGAGATCAACTCCTGGATCCACCAAAAACTGGAGAACGACCGGGTCTTCATAGTCCATGTGCAGTTGGACAAGGACCGTACCATCTTTTCCGGCCTTTTCAATCCGTTCATCAGCAAGGCATCCCGGGGTGTGAAAGAGAATTTCATCTCAAAACCACTGCGCAATGCCAAGATTGCCTTCCGGATCGTGACCAAACCGTCCGTCCTGTCCAACCAGATCGTTTTTGAACCTGAAGAGATTTTCTTTGGGCGCCTTCAAATCCCTCCGCAATTCATGCCGGAAATCCTGAACGACCTGGACATCAATCCTTTTGAAAAACAGATCCGTACCATCAAGGAGGTTCACATTATCGACGGTTCGCTCGTCGTAACCGTTTATGCAGATTGACCCCGCAGGAGATTCCGTGGAACTGTTCTTCTCCGCTCTCGGGCTTGCCATGGTCCTCGAGGGAATCTTATATTTCGCGTTTCCGAATCAGATAAGAGAACTGGCAAAACGCCTTCCATCCGTACCGAACCGCGTGATCCGCACCTTCGGCATCACGACTCTGACCGTCGGACTGATCGTCATCTACCTGGGCCGGAGTTTTTTCTAATCTCTTCAGTCCGAAAAATGCATTGAATAAGAACGGAGAGAATCAGGTTTTGTATTCAGGCATGCAAAGAATGTTACGATGATGAGAGCAGACCGGGATGAGGGCCAGGTGTCTTCCTTTTGCATACGGAAGATATCCTTACAAAAAAATATATCTGCCCCATCCTCATCGGGGTTGTTCATTTCAAATACGGTTGCGGCCTAACTCTTCTTACGCTTCATAACCAACAGGCCGATCATCCCTGAACCGAGGAGGACCAGAGAGGCTGGTTCTGGGACGGATTCGGTTGTCAAAACTGGATTTTGCAATTTTTCATAAACCACGTCGTTTGCGCACATGACCGAAAAGGCAACCGTGAAATTCTGGCCCAGGAGAATCGGATCAATGGACCAGTTAAGGGTAAAAATATCGCCTAATTGGGCTGTATTGTCCCACCAGCCTGACAGTGTAGCGTTGCCCACAGAAGGACCTTGAACATTCAGACCAATCGGATGATATTTCCGATAGTTGTTCTGAAGGGCCTGGATGTAGTTTGTATTCGTGGGGTTACCGGAATCATAAGACCCCAAAGGCTGACTAATGCTGTAGAGTCCGTATGTCCCGTTCGTCTGATTCAATGATTTCACCACATAATCCCAGGTATCATCCGCGTTGGCGTCAATGAACAGGTCCGATGCGGTCAGGGTCTTGAAAAGATCAATATATGAATTTGCCTTTACATCAAAGGTCAGCCCGGTAAGATATCCGCTGTTATCAACCGTTGCCGTGCCGCCAAGGAAATCCGGTGTGCCATTCAGATCTCCGGCTTTAACCGCCCAGTTATCCCAATTGTCGTGGTTATCCGTAAAAGGGATAACGGTTGCTTTCGCATTGACCACGAAGAACAATAAAAACAGTGATAGCAGAGTGAATCGTTTTAACAGAGATAGCATTTTGAATCTCCTTTCAAAAGGTTTTAATTCCCGTTTCTTTCTTTTTTTTTACTAACTTATGTAACTTATGTATAAGTGGTTTTGAAAAGGTAAAAGTCGCGAAAAAAACACTTTTTTTAAAATAAAAAAAAGCCCTGACAGAAAAGTCAGGGCTTTTTCATTTATGTAATATGGCTTAGTCCTTGGATTCATAAATTCGATATCGAATTTATCCACTAAGGAGTTAGCTTTACAGCAGGGCCATGCCATAAGAGCTATAGCGGTTTGTTAAACGGATTCTTCGGATTCCTCCTTATAGTAGTTTGCATCCCACGGTTCCTGATTCAAAGCACCTCCACAATCCGTGGACGGAACTCCTTGTTCCGCTCAAACCGTTTGTTGAAGAGACGCTGCAGGGCAAAAAAGAGGAGAAGGCCGAGAAGGGCGCCGGCGGCGGCAAAAAGGTCTTCCCTCCCCCTGGCGTACTGACCGGCAAGCCACAGGCCCGCGACCATGCCTGCGAAGAGTCCGGCCAGGGGGAAGAGATAAAGAAAGAAGGTCCCTTTTAAAAAACCCGAGATCGGAACGGCTACCCGGACTTTCTGACCGATCACGGCATGGTCGGGATTGTCTGCTTCAACCGTGCACTCATCCCCGCCTTCCGTGATATGGCATAACCCCATGGAGGCGCACCCCGCACATGCGCTGCTCCGTTCGGTCCTGACCAGCGCCCACCCCTCATGGATTTCAACGACGGTTCCGATTTCTTCGATCATCGACTTTCATCAATTTGTAGACCAGGCTGTCCACCATGGCCTGCCATGAGGCCTCAACCACATTCTCGGATACTCCCACCGTACCCCAGTGGTCCACACCGTCGCTGGACTCGGTCAGGACCCGCACACTGGCGCCGGTCCCTCTCTTGTCGGTCAGGACGCGGACCTTGTAATCCGTTAAACGGACCTCGCTCAGCTCAGGATAAAAGACATACAGGGCCTTACGCAGGGCATTGTCCAGGGCATTCACCGGCCCGTTCCCCACGGATGCCTCATGCACCACCCTGCCGTCAGGCCCGCGCAGCATGATCGTGGCCTCGCACTCCGTGGGTTTTTCCCCGGTCTTTTCATTGATCACGCGGAAGCCGAGCAGGTCAAAGTAATGCTTCTGTTTTGACATGCCCTCGCGCATCAGGATCTCGAAGGATGCCTCGGCCCCTTCAAACTGGAACCCCTGGTTCTCCATCTGCTTGAGCACACGGAGGATCTTCCTCACCTCTTTTGAGTGTCCTTCGATGTCCACCCCGTACTCCTGGGCCTTGTGCAGGATATTGCTCCTCCCCGAGAGGTCAGAGACCAGGATGCGCTGCTGATTGCCCACGGTTTCCGGACGGACGTGCTCGTAGGTCCCCGACTCCCTCTTTACAGCGCTCACGTGGATCCCACCCTTGTGGGCGAAGGCCGATTCCCCGACATAAGGGAGACGCTTGTTGTGAGGTAGGTTCGCTATCTCGGAGACGAACCCGGATAGGTCCTTGAGCTTGGCCAGATCTTTCATGCCGACGCAGGGGATCTTGAGCTTCAGCACAAGATTCGGGATCACGGAACAGAGGTTGGCATTTCCGCACCGTTCTCCGTACCCGTTGATCGTCCCATGCACCTGAACGGCCCCGTGCCTCACGGCCATGATGGAATTGGCCACGGCCATCTCGGTGTCGTTGTGCGCATGGATGCCCAGCGGCGTTCTGACCTTCTCCTTCACCTCTTCCATGATCCCGCCGATCTCATAGGAGAGCGTCCCGCCGTTGGTGTCGCAGAGCACGATCAGATCGGCCCCGCCTTCTTCAGCGGCCAGCAGGGTCTGGATCGCATAATCGGGATTGGCCTTGTATCCGTCAAAGAAGTGTTCCGCATCATAGATGACCTCGGAAAGGCGGGCCTTGAGATAGCGGATCGAATCATAGATCATGTCGAGGTTTTCCTTCATGGAGACATGCAGGGCATGGCGCACATGGAAGTCCCATGATTTCCCGAAGATCGTGGCCGCCTCTACGCCGGACTTCATGATCTGCCGGAGGTTGCTATCCTTTCCCGGTGTGACGCCGTGGCGCTTTGTGCTCCCGAAGGCCGTGATCTTTGAGCGCTTCAACGAAAGTTTATGCACGGATCTGAAGTACTCGACATCCCTGGGATTGGAGCCAGGCCATCCCCCTTCGATGTAGTGGACGCCGAAATCATCGAGTTGTTCGGTGATCCGGAGCTTGTCATGGACCGAAAGGGAGATATCCTCGGACTGGGTGCCGTCCCTGAGCGTGGTATCATATATCGTCACATGCGGCTTGGTGTGTGTGCTCACGTGTGGTTTTCCCTCCACTTCAGTGGTCAAAATGGGTCAAGGGTTCAAGAGTTCCCGGGTTCAAGGGTTCAAGGGATCAAGGGGTCAAGAGTTCCAAGGTCTAAGGGTTCGTTTGTATTCAACCAGTCTTGAGGCTTCCCCTACCGGGACGGGTACCGCTTCTCGTGACGGGCCTGCTCCTTGTCCAGTTCAAAGGCCTTGTGCAACTCCCGGACTGCAAGCTCCAGGTATTTTGCCGCAATTATACAGGAGATCTTGATCTCCGACGTGCTGATCATCTGGATATTGATCCCCACATCGGCAAGGGTCTCGAACATCTTCGCCGCTACACCGGTGTGAGATCGCATCCCCACTCCCACGATGGCCACCTTGACGATCTCCGCGTCCACACGGATTTCCCGGGTCCCCATTTCCTTCTTGAGTTCCTGCATGATCTTTTCTGCCATGGGCCTGTCCTCTTTGGAGACCGTAAAGGTCAGGTCCGCCAGACCGTCCTTGCCGATATTCTGTATGATCATATCGACCACGACATTGGCGTCTGACAGGGCACGAAAGATCCGTTTGGCCACGCCGGGCCGGTCCGGGATCCCGATGATGGAGATCTTTGCCTCTCCCTTGTTGTAGGCAATACCGGCAACAGCCACATTTTCCATGTCTGATTCCTCCTTGGTCACCAATGTCCCGGGATTCTCGTTGAAACTCGACCGGACCATGAGCGAAACATTGTATTTTTTCGCGAACTCCACAGAGCGGGTCTGCAGCACCTTGGCGCCGAGACTCGCAAGCTCGAGCATCTCGTCGTAGGAGATTTTGTCCAGTTTCCTGGCCTCGGGAACGAGGTTCGGATCCGTGGTATACACACCATCCACGTCCGTGTAGATCTCGCACAGATCCGCATGAAAGGCAGCGGCCAGGGCCACAGCGGAGGTGTCCGACCCGCCCCTTCCGAGCGTGGAGACATCGGACTTTTCATCGATCCCCTGGAACCCCGCAACCACGGCGATCTTACCCTGGGTAAGCGCATCCCGGATCCTCTCGCCTGTAATCCTGGCGATCCTCGCCTTTCCATGCGCAGAATCAGTGATGATCCCAGCCTGCCGACCGGTAAAGGACTGGGCCGGGTATCCGATAGTCTGAAGGGCGATGGCAAGCAGTGCGCTCGTGTTTCGCTCCCCGGAAGAAAGGAGAAGATCATACTCCCGTTTGTCCGGCAATTCCGTGAACTCCTTGGCCCATTTGACCAGCTTGTCGGTCTCACCGGCCATGGCCGAAACCACGACGATCACATCGTGCCCCTGCTCACGCATCCTTGACACCCGCCTGGCCACGTTGCGTATCCGCTCAATATCCCGAACCGAGGTTCCTCCGTATTTTTGAACGATCAACCCCATAATCTTATTCCTTCACCACAGAGGTCACAGAGAAAACAGAAAACCTTTTTGCCACGAATGAACACGAATCTACACAATAAAACGGCCGTTTTTTATTTATGCCCATTTGCGGTTAATTATTTTTTAGTGCCTTTGTGCCTTGGTGGCTAAAAAGGCTTTTCTCTGTGGTTCATGTTTTTTTTTATTCCCCCCTGATCAGCCGGTCCATGATCTGGTAACCGGGATTCATCACCCGGCCGGATTGCCTCGCAGAGATCTCATCGTAGACCTGTCCGGTCTCCCTGATCTTCCGGCTGTCATAGATCACGTACGGGCACATCTCCGAGCTGTGCGTTCGGATCGAGATCGGCGTGGGATGGTCCGGCATCAGGAGAACCCTGAACGAATCGAACCTCTGCAGTCCCTCCAGCACGGTCCCGACCACCTTCTCGTCGAAGGCTTCAATAGCCCGGACCTTTTCCTGCACGTCCCCCATGTGGCCCGCCTCATCCGGCGCTTCCACATGCAGATAGACAAACGAACCATTCTCAAGAGCCTTGAGAGCGGCCAGCGCCTTGCCCCGATAATCCGTGTCCAGATACCCGGTGGCGCCCGGCACCATGACCGGAGTGAGGCCCGCATAAATCCCGATCCCCTTGACCAGGTCCACGGCCGAGATCACCGAACCGCTGAGCCCGTATTTCTCTTTGAATGTGGGCATGCTCGGCCGCATCCCCTGCCCCCAGAGCCAGATGGAATTGGCGGGGCGTTCCCCCTGCTTGATCCGCTTGCGGTTCACCGGATGGTCTTTTAACAGGTTCTGTGAACGGAGCATGAGATCCTTGAGCAATTCAGCGCCCTTCTGGCACGGGAGATAATCCTTGATATTCATCCCGCTGATATCATGCGGTGGGGTACAGAGGGGCCCCGTCTGCCCCTTCCTCCATATCATGAGATGGCGGTAACTCACCCCGGGATGGAAGCAGACACGGTCATCCGACAGGGCCTGGTTGATATCCTTGATCAGGACCGAAGCCTCCTGGCTGCTGATGTGCCCGGCGCTGAAGTCAACCATGACCGCATCTTCGATCGTGACCAGGTTGCACCGGAAGGCCACATCGTCCGGACCGAGGTCCACCCCCATGCTCGCAGCCTCCAGGGGCGCCCGGCCGGTAAAGTATTTTGCAGGGTCATAGCCAAAAACCGCGAGGTTCGCCACGTCGCTCCCCGGAAGAAAACCATCCGGGATGGTCTTGACCAGTCCGATCTCGCCCTCGTGTGCGAGCCGGTCCATGTTCGGCGTGTTCGCCGCCTGCAAGGGGGTCTTCCCTCCCAATTCAGGGATCGGAAGGTCCGCCATCCCATCGCCGAGTAAGACAATATATTTCATCGTGTAATCCAGATCCACTTCGCCAGTGTCAAGGGTTCAAGGATTCAAGGGGTCAAGGGGTCAAGGGGTCAAGTGAAAACCCCAACCCTTAAACCTTTGAACCTTTAAACTCTTGAACCTTTAAACCCTTGAACCCTCGAACCCTTGGATCCTTGACCCCTTATTTGTATCCCAAGGCCCGTACCACCTCATCCACATCTGCACGGACCGTGACCGGTTTTTCCGAGACTGAGATCGCCGTATCCGGATCCTTGAGGCCATGCCCGGTCAGGGTGCAGACGATGGTCTCCCCCTTCTTAAACCCTCCGGCACGGTTCCGCTTGATCACACCGGCCACCGAGGCCGCAGATGCCGGCT
>CAKKPE010000053.1 GCA_919901565.1 bacterium | reverse complement strand
GGACTCCATAGCCACATCGGTCCCTCCCCCCATGGCAATGCCCACATCGGCCTGTGCAAGTGCCGGGGCATCGTTGATGCCGTCCCCCACCATGGCCACCTTCAGCCCTTTGTTCTGCAGCCTCGTAACCTCATGGGCCTTATCCTCAGGGAGCACTTCGGCCAGAACTTCTTCGATACCCGCCTGGCCGGCCATGGCCTCGGCTGTCTCTTTCCTGTCCCCTGTAATCATGAGGATACGGAGACCCATGCCCTTGAGAAGAGACACAGCCTCTTTGGCTTCCTGTTTCAGGGTATCAGCCACGGCGAGGATTCCTCCGAACTCCCGGTCCACGGCAAGGATCATCGGGGTCTTGCCCTGGGATGAGAGCCGCTTCAGGTCTTCCTGTACCGTCCCGAGGTCCAGACCCTGATCACGCATCATCCGTTCGTTGCCGAAGATGACCTCCCTCCCCTCCACCCTTGCCCGGACCCCGAAACCGCTGGCCGCAAGAAAATCCGATGGGTCAGGGACCGTCATCCCCTCTCTTTCGGCTTCTTGAATCACGGCCCTGGCCAGAGGGTGTTCCGAACCTTTTTCCGCAGAGGCCGCCATCCTGAGGAGGTCCGAAGACGCAAGACCGGAACGAGGAAGGATATCGGTCACGATCGGTATACCCATGGTCAACGTCCCGGTCTTGTCCAGCAGGAGGGTGTCGACCTTTTCGGCTGTTTCCAGTGCGGCGCCTTTGCGTATCAGGATCCCGTGCCCTGCGCCTACCCCGGTTCCCACCATGACCGAGGTGGGCGTGGCCAGGCCAAGGGCACAGGGACAGGCTATGATCAGGACCGCTACAAAAGCCAGCAGGGCATATGTCAGCCTCGGCTCCGGTCCGACAGAGAACCAGACCAGAAAGGTTACGACTGAAATCCCCATGACTGAAGGAACAAAAACACCGGCCACACGGTCGGCAAGACGGGCAATGGGGGGCTTGGAACCCTGTGCTTCACGCACCATTTTCACGATGCGGGCCAGAACGGTCTCTTTCCCCACAGCCTCGGCCATGAAGTGAAAGGAACCGGATCGGTTCATGGTCCCGCCGATAATCCGATCGCCTGGACCTTTTTCCACAGGGAGAGACTCGCCGGTGAGCATGGATTCATCCACGGTTGATGCCCCTTCAAGGATCCGGCCGTCCACCGGGATCCGCTCCCCTGGACGCACCACGATGCGGTCTCCAGCCACAACCTGTTCAATTGGAATGGCCGTTTCCTTTCCTTGACGAAACACACGCGTGGTCTTTGGGGTAAGCCGCATGAGCTTGCGCACGGCTTCGGAGGTTTGACCCCTGGCCCGGTCTTCCAGCACCCTGCCGGTCAGGATCAGGACGATGATGGCAGCCGCTGTCTCAAAATAAACCTCTGCGGTATAGCCGCTCACCTCAAAGAGTCCGGGGAAAAACACGGCTGTTACAGAATAGAGATAGGCCGACGTGGTCCCCACAGCGATCAGGGTATTCATGTTGGTTGTCCGGTGTCTGGCCGCACCCCAGGCTCCCCTGTAAAAAGGAAGCCCAACGTAAAACTGGACCGGTGTGCAGAGGACCAACTGGACCAGGGCGCCGGCCCTGTGCGGAAGAGCAAAGAGATGATTCAATCTTAGAAGTCCCCAGTGATGAAGCAGGAGGATCGGAAGAGATAAAACGATCCCCGTGATCCATCGGCGTCTTAATTCACGGGTGGCTTCCTCGCTGAGCCGTTCTTGGTTCTCCAGCGGATCTCCAGGGACTTCTATACCTGTCATCTCGTAGCCGATCGAGGAGAGGGCTTCTTGCATACGCTGCTGGTCTATGACAACCGGCAGATATGAGGCTGTAACCTCCCTGGTTCCAAAATTGACGGAAGCATCTATCACGCCATGCAATCCTCGGAGGGTCTTCTCGATCCTGTCCGCGCAGGAGGCACAGGAGATCCCTTTGACCGGAAAAGTCTTCTTCTCAATGACCACTCCGTACCCGGCCTCGCTGACCGCCCCGCACAACCGGCCCAAAGTGACCTGTTGAGGGTCATATTCTACGGCTGCGCTCTCCGCTGCAAAATTCACGGATGCAGACCTGACTCCATGTACCTGGGACAGGGCTTTTTCCACCGTCTTCACGCAGGAGGCGCAGCTCATTCCACGGATAGGGAGACGTATCACGGCAAGATGGGGCACTGACTGCCCTGCTCTGAATAGATCGGTCTTCACATCTGCACCTCATGGGAATCTTCCTGCCTGCTGACAAATTCCAGGTGATATTGAGAATGGAGGAGTTCCGGTTTACCGACCAGTGTAATCTTGACGCCGTGCTTCTTTTCCATCTTCATGAGGTCTTCGCGTTTTCGGTTCAACAGAAAATCAGCCAGGTCCGCAGAGAGTTCCCCTTCTACGGCAGCCATTCCGCCTCCGGCAATGCGCATCTGGATCTTACGCAGGATAATCAGGGCCTGGGACTCCTTGGACCGCACACGGCCCTTGCCTTCGCAATGGGAGCATGTCATGTAAGTCCCCTCATCCACCGGGGCATGGATCCTCTGGCGGGAGATTTCCAGTATGCCGAACCTGGATATGTTGGAAAGGTTGTTTTTGGCCTTGTCATACTTCAGGCAGCCTTTCAGTTTTTTCACAACCTCCTGCTGGTTCTTCTTGTTTGCCATGTCGATAAAGTCAATGACGATCAGTCCTCCGAGGTCACGGAGCCGGAGCTGACGGGCGATCTCATCAGCCGCCTCCATGTTGGTATGGAAGGCTGTCTGTTCCACGCCCTTGGCATGCATGGATTTGCCTGAGTTCACATCGATCGTAACCATGGACTCCGTGGGCTCGATCACAATCGAACCTCCGGACTTCAGGGGCACCTTCCGTTCATAAATGGTTTCGATCTGGTCTTCAAGGTTATATTTCGAAAAAATGGGCTTGGACCCCTGGTAATACTTGACCCTGCTCTTGTAGCGCGGCATGACCTGTTCAAAGAATTCAAGGGTCTTCTTGTAGACATCGAGATGGTCAATCAGCAGTTCCTGGATGTCCGAACTGAAGTAATCCCTGATCGTACGGCTTACGAGGTCGGACTCCCGATAGATCAGCGAGGGCGCTTTCTGCTCGGTTCCTCTTTGAAGTATCTGTTCCCAAACCTTGATCAGAAACTTCAGCTCTTGAGAAAGAACGGCTTTGGTCATGCCGAGACCTGCTGTCCTGACGATCAAACCGATGCCCTCGGCAGGCTTGAGTTCTTTGAGCATTGTTTTGTATTCTTTCCTTTGATCCTCATCCTCGATCTTGCGGGAAACCCCGCCGCTGTCACTTCCGGGCATGATGACGAGATAGCGCCCCGGTATGGAGAGCATGGTTGTTAAATACGCTCCCTTTTGGTCGCGCTCCTCCCGAACGACCTGTACAAGAATCTCAAGTCCCCTGTCTATAACATCCTGGATCCTCGGGTGTTCCTTGTTTGCATCCTTTTTGTAATAAGACCGGTGGATCTCGCGAAAAGGGAGAAACCCGTTTTTCTTCTCCCCGTAATCCACGAACGCAACCTGAAGGCTTGGTTCCACCCTGACCACCACGGCCTTGTAGATGTTCCCCTTATGGCGTTCAGCCGCTGCCGTTTCTATCCCCAACTCTTCCAGAATCCCGTTTTCGACGATAGCGACCCTGCTCTCCTCAGAGTGGACTGCATTGATAAGCATATTTTTTGACATGCATTCTCCAGAAATATTTGTTAGAATCAGCCTGTTTTTGAAAATTCGTATTTTTTATTAACCATTTTCCCCATTCAGAACGATGGTGAGTTTAACTTATTTTATCTGATTTGGAAAGGGGTTTCATGGTTTTCAACCCTATATTTTTAAATCTCCGGGAGCATGGCATGGGTTTTTGCTAAAGTCTCCATACTGAAATTCCGATACAGATTATAGCTTTGGAGAATATGGCTTTTTTATTAATGCATAGTCTTAAATAATTGTTTTATCTTATTGCTTTATTTGATTTTATTAGCTATCAGGAGTTGCCAAAAATGAAGAGGCCCTCTTTAGGTAAAATAGACGGCAAACATTCCCTGAATCATCCTCACACCAAAAAGACCGGGGATAAACCCTGGATGAGGGGCGAAGGCATCCAGAATGCCGAGACCACCTTTCAAAAGAATCCCGTTGACCTTTCAGACAGGGCGCAGGAGATCGCACGCCTTTGCGAAATGGTCAGAAAGACCCCGGATATCCGCACACAAAAGGTCGAGGCCATAAAAAGCGCCATGGATTCAGGACAATATGCGGTGCCCAGTTACAAAGTGGCTGAGAAGATTCTTGAGGAGATCCGGAAAGAATTGACCGGATTTTAAAGCCTCTCATGACTGTTTGAAGTCAATCATCCCCTGGATGTTTTCTGAATCCCGCCAAGCAATATAAAAATTAAATTTGATTTTTTATTTTTGATTTTTGATTCTTAAGGCGCGTAAGGTGTTATCCGCTGCTTCTTATATCGAAGATACTATTCTGGTTATTCTGGTCATTCCGGTCATGGGTCCCGCCCTGTTCGTCCAGTTCCTGCGCCAAATCATGCCGGCTGCGATTCCCCCCCCCATTCACGAGGATGATCTGCCGTCCCGTCCGGGTCTCTTTATTGATGACGAGGGGCGCCTGGAAGTTTACGGTTACGGCCTGAGGATCCCTGGAGATGGTTACAAGACATAAAACCATGATTTCCGTGCCCTCCCCGATTCCCATGCGCCTGAGCACATCCTTATGCACAGAAACCCGGTAGTCAGGCCGGATCGACCGAGGTGTTATGACAAAAAAGCAGAGGTTAGGATCGTCCAATGACTGGAGCCATTTGAAAGGGCTCTCTTGTTCCCTCTTCAGCAGGATAAACCGCTTCAGATCCTTGAGCCCGATCAACCCGGATGGAAAGGTCAAGACCTCCTGTTCCGCAATATCCATTTCTCCGAAAAGCCGTGTCTTCATGAGCAGCGGATCACCTTCCTCCGTCTTTTCCCTTGATGCGTTTTTTTAACAGCGCTGCCGCCTCACCGGCCATCACAAGGTCAGGAAGAGCAGCCCGCCTGTTCTCTTCCTCAATCTGGTGGTAGATTTGTAACAGTTTAGTCCTTTTCAAATCTTTTTTGATTACGCGCCCACATTTCACTTG
>CAKKPE010000052.1 GCA_919901565.1 bacterium | reverse complement strand
CCACGCTTCTGGAAGGTTTTTCGTGCTCCGGACAAGAACATTTACATTTTCACCATTCGCGATTAATTTGTCGACCAGAT
Organism: bacterium; assembly: GCA_919901565.1. Lineage (GTDB taxonomy): Bacteria > CG2-30-53-67 > CG2-30-53-67 > CG2-30-53-67 > CG2-30-53-67 > CG2-30-53-67. The sequence goes on along the minus strand of CAKKPE010000052.1, from coordinate 6,531 downwards.
GGCAGGCGATAAAGCTGCCTGCGCCGACTACAAGGTAATTACCCATAGAACAACCTGTTGGGAATCATATCTCCAGAAATATCTATCATAGATCCATCATAAACCACTGCATTACGGCATGGAAAATTATGAGGTGGGCATCTTCCACTTTTTGCATATCTTCGCTATTCACTACAAGGAACTTCTGTGTAATAGCTTTTAATTTCCCCCCTCCATAACCGCAGATACCGAAGGTCATCGCTCCGTTCTCGTTTCCATACCTGATCGCCTTAAGAATATTCTCAGAGTTGCCGCTCCCCGATACTCCAATGAGCAAATCATTTGGATTCATATAGTTCTTCAACTGTTCCATGAAAATATCATCATATGAAACATCATTGGCGTAAGCCATGATCGTTGGTATGTTGTCACTGAGAGATATCACTCTGAATCTTTTCTTTCTACCATAGCTCACTCCTTTATTGATGTCACAGGCCAAATGTGAAGCATTGGATGCGCTCCCCCCGTTTCCGCAAACAAACACCTGGGCATTGTCTTCATAAGCCTTCTTCAATACCTCGACAAAGGATGCAAACTCTGCGGCATCGATTTCATTCAGAATCGAAGATAATTCGCGACTGTACCTCTTGAAAAATTCTGCTGGTGCCTCAGTCATAGAAAATCACCTTTGTCCCCTCTCTATCTATGGTTACAGGCATAAATCGGCATCCGAGTTCCTGCTTTAATCTCTCATGATTCTTTGAGTACAAAAGCAGGAAACCCGTCCCGCCGGCCCCCAATAGTTTTCCTCCTTCGGCGCCTGATCTCCTTGCTTTTTCATACAGCTCGTCTATATGATCGTTTGAAATCCCGCCGGCAAGTTCCTTCTTGTATGTCCATCCATGATGCAGCAAACTACCTATATCACTGATCTCATCTACCTCCAGGACGTGCCGCAATTCATCTGCAAGAAGCACCATTTTCTTCAGCACCCCGACCTTATCTTCGTGAGCCATATTCGCTTTCTGCTCCAGAAGAATATCACCGGCCTTTCTTTTGCCCCCAACGTAATACAAACAAAGATTGCTCTCTATTTGGCGCCTGGACTTATCGGACAGGAATATAGGGCTTACGTCGACAGTCTCATCTCTATTGAACCTGATATAATTAACATTACCATAGGCCACTGCATACTGGTCCTGTTTGCCAATGGGTTCACCAAGAGTGCCGATCTCAATTTCACACGCCTCCCGGGCAAGTCTTTCCTTGGAAACAACCTTCCCTTTGTATACGTAAAGGGCGTTCAATAGACCTACTGTAAAAGCGCTTGAGGATCCGAGTCCCGTACCGGCAGGAATATCGGCAAAACTGGCGATCTCAATTCCCTTGTCTATCTGAACTCGTTTCAAGCATTCCCTGACAACAGGATGCTGAATGTCATCCACATGTTCCACATCCTCGGTTCTGGAATACTTGATTCTAATTTTATCGTGAAAATAAGGATGAATGACCACATACATATATTTCTGGATCGCGGTACTGACCACAGCGCCATAGCCATTCCGTGAGTAGAAGTCTTTGAGGTCGCTGCCGCCGCCGGCAAAGCTGACTCGAAAAGGTGTCCTGGTGATAATCATTTCCGGCTTTCCTAATTATGACGGCTTGTTACGAGTCCGTCAATTATCGCTGATGACATAATCAGCGTATCTTTTTGAACCTTCAATGATAGGATATTCATCCTTCATTCTTGTCTCATATAATTCAGCGATGGATCCTGCCTCCAGACCTTTCCATTGATAGAAGGATAAGAACCTATCCTTTCTCCTCGTCTCATCTACCTCCATGTAGATCATCAGGCTCGACCGCTTCCTCAATGCTGCTATGTCCAACGCCGGTACACCAACAACGATAACGCATTTTTCATCGTTCAACGACAAGGCCTGCTTGTCCGTAATAACCCTGGAATAAGGATCATAGTGATTAATTAAAACCTTCTCGCCTTTTAATAATCGATTGAGATCATCTTCAATATCAGGATATTTAAATCTGTCTCTAACCGTCATGTGAACCTGTCTCTGTTCAACTCCGAGCAGCCAGTTATCAAGGTCAATAATTGTACAGGATATGCCGTTCCGTTGCAAATGATCCTTCAGCCATGCCGAGAAGATCGATTTACCTGAACGGGCAGGCCCGCCAACCGTAATTATAAATGGATTCTCCTTGTGATTTGCAGAGACCTTATCGAGGATGCTTTCCCCGACCGTTTCATACTTCTTTGTCCCATACAAGATGTAATCCACTGCGTCGGCCATATTATCAAATACATAATCGGGCAAGACATCGTATTTCTTGTCCTTGCCGCCCCGCCCACTCCTCACCAGAACGGTTTTCAAGCCGGCATTTATTCCCGTCTGAATATCTGTTGTGGTATCCCCGATCAACCAGGATGATTTCAGGTCTACGTTGTAATCGTCTGCGGCTTTCTCGACCATGCCCGTCCCCGGCTTCCTGCAATCACAATCAATCTTGTAGAGCGGATTTTCCTCGGGGTATCCTTTATCCGGATGGTGCGGGCAGAAGTAAACATCATTCAGATAGGCTCCCTGGTCGCCCAACAGTGTTTCAAGTTTATTATGGATCAGCTTAACAGTCGAGATATCACACAGGTTCCTCGCCACAACGGGCTGGTTTGTAATGATGAAAGAGAGAAAATCAGACTCCGATACCTTTTTCAATGCCCCGGCTGCAAACGGAAATATCTCAAGCTCTTCCACAGTATGCAACAGCGCAACCTCTTTCACCAAAGTGCCATCTCTATCGAAAAAAATAGCCGGACGGCTATTTTTTTTTGAAAGCCTTTTAATCCTTCCTGTAAGAAAATCCTCGTTTACCTTTTCAAGCCTGTCCATTGTACCCATATCTTTAATGTATTCCGCAGATTTGTATCCGTATAGTCTTTCAGCATTGTGTAACATCTTTGGGAAAACATCCTTGACGAAATCAGATGTACCTTCAGGCAAATATTCGAATACCCTGGGAGAGAGGATATACACCGCGGCGCTCGCAAGGTTTGAATAATATTCCGGTTTGCTATCCTTTAACAGGATATCAACAATTCTTTTATCTTCATCGAGGACCAGAAGATCACTATCATATGGATGGTCATTGGGATGGGCAAATAAGGTTCCACTTCCACCCTTTGAGTTGTGGAAGTTAATGAACGCGTCAATATCGAGGTCAAGCATGACATCGCCATACAGAACTAAAAAATCCTCTATTAGTTCATTTTTTAAAGCCCGAATACACCCGGAGGTGCCGAGCGGCTTTTCTTCCTGCTGGAACGAGAGCATAACGCCGAAGGACTTTCCGTCACCAAAGTAATTTTTAATCATATGCCCGAGATATCCGGTCAAAATATAAATATCCGTTATCCCGTAACTCCGCAGCAACTCTATCTGATGCTCGAGAACCGGCTTGCCTCCAATCTCAATCATGGGCTTCGGAACATCTTTAATCAGACTTCCAAGCCTCTCTCCCCGTCCTCCTGCAAGAATCACAGCCTTCATCGCGCCTTTTCCCAGAGCACTTCTGTCCTTCTGGCCAGATTTTTTGCAAGACCAAGAAAAGCAGCATAATTGACCATGCAGAAATAAAATGGTATCAGAAGAAATGAATTGATCTTATGATTGTTTTTCTCAAGCACCATCCCGATAAAAGCCAGGAAGTAGAAGGCTATCTGAAGGCAGAAGAAATAGATCAGCCAAGTATCCAGTAGGAATATGTTGGTTAGGAGCAGAATGACCAGCCATATGGGTGTGGTATATCGGAGGAATCTGTGTGAAAATAAGAGGAACGCCGTGAGATATCTACGCTTTTGCAATGCTTCTCTTAAAAGCAGCAAAGAGCTTTTCAGGTTCCACGTAGCCAGCCTTACTTTTCTTTTAAACTCCTGTCTGGAATTCTCTGAAGACTCCTCGTAGGATACGGCTTCCGGTTCCAAAATAACACCGTACCCGTTGATCTCGATACGGTTCGCAATCTCAAAATCATCCCCTCGGAATCGATCAATAGGGTTATACAGTTCTTTCCGCACGGCAAGTATCGACCCGTTCACGGCCCCCGCCAAGGAAAAGAGCCTGCTTGCCATTTTCTTCAGGATGGCCTCATACTCCCAGTAACTGTTCTCGCCTTCTCCGATTGAGGACTCCTTAGGGTTAATATATTGCAGCCTGCCGCTGACACAACCGATCCTCTGATCATTGAAATTCCTTGTGATCTTTCTTATCGCATCCTTGACATACATTGCATTGGCGTCCGAGAAGACGATAATCTCGCCTTTGGCGAGAGGGACTGTACGATAGAGAGTCGCGCTTTTCCCTTCTCTATTTTCATAGGCATATAATATGATCCCTTTATCTTTATATTCCCTGACTATCTCATTCGTTTTATCCGTTGATTCAGAAGCTACAATAATTTCAAGTTTTTCCCTGGGGTAATCCAGGTTGAGGGAATTTTCTATCTTCTGTCGTATCACTCTTTCTTCATTATAAGCAGAAATGATTAAACTTACATTTGGGGTAATATCTTTCCTGTCAACTCTCCTGCCGAACAGAAGAGATAGAACCCCGAGGGTAATAGGGTATCCCACAAATATATATATGATCACACCTGATGAAAAAACCAAAAAAGCAAACATCCTATCTCCAGGGCGCTAAGAATTTAATAAATCTCTTTGTGGCTTTCAACGTCGTCTTAATCTCAGACGGGTGTTTAATCTGTCGGGCGAGTTTATAAACCAGGTACCTTGGCCTTAAGTAATATCTCCTGTTGGCATAGTCACACCACCGTCTTATTTCTTCTGAATTCATGTCAGACATTCTCAGAACACTGTTATGGCATCCATCCTCAGTCAAGTAATCAGAGAAATTTCTTGCAGTTAGTAAACCCTCGCTCTTTGCCCAGTCATAGTCCTTTGTGCCAGGATAGACCATCAGGGGGAAGAATTGTACCGTGTCATCCATCATCTTTAAGGCCAGGCGTAAACTCTCTTCGAGTGTATCCCTCGTTTCCCCCCTGTTACCTGCCATAAAACACCCGCGAACAAGCAAGCCCGCTTTTCTTGCATCCTGAGAAAATTCAAGTATCATTTCTGGAGTGATCCTCTTTTCAATATTCTTGAGAACATTCTTATTCGCACTTTCATATCCAACGGTCATAAGGACACAGCCTGCTTTTCTCATCCATACCATCGTTTCATACTTCAGGCCGGCCCTAACATTACAATACCATTTAATCCTAATCTTTCTTTCTATCAACTCCCGGCAAAAATCAACCACCCGTTTCTCACTTCCCGTAAAGGTATCATCCTCAATCCCGATTTCCTTCACCTCAGGCATATTTTCTATAATCCACTGAAACTCATCCGCTATATTCTTCGGTGAGCGCGTTCGGTATTTGAACTGATGAATCGTCTGAGGATAAACACAGAACGTACAGCGCGCAATACAGCCCCTTGCTGTCATGATCTGCACTTCCGGATAATCACTCACTGAGAAGAAATATTTCCTTGTATCGAGGTGCCGATTGTAAACCTGACTCACAAAGGGAAGTTCATCGAGATTCTCAATTAATGCTCTTTTCTGGTTCACATAAACTCTGTCGCCGGCTCTGTAGGCCAGTCCATCTACCCCCCCTAAAATATTGCTCCTATATGCAGGATCTGTCTGAAGTCTTTCCAGACTTGCCTCCGCTAACTTTTCTGCTAACTCTTTGACCGTATAATCAGCTTCTCCCACAGCAACAGCGTCAACAGTGTGACTAAGCTCCAACGTCTCTTCAGGCATGGCCGTGGGATGCGTTCCCATCAAAACAACAAAACAGTCAGGAATTATTTTCTTTATGCGTTCTCCTGTTTTAACGTCACTGTAGATACTCGGCGTACTTGTATCGAGCACAACTATTTCAGGCTTGTAGTCAGAAACGATTTGAAGCGTCTTTTCCAGGTTGTATCCATAGGCGCAACTGTCAATCACCTTGACCTCATGGCCCGAGCCCTCAAGCACTCCGGCTACATAGCAAAGCCAAATGGGATAATAAATCGTAGCGCTCTTGGTCACAGCCGGACTGCGGGAGGTCCTTGAGAATCGGCCATGTTCTGTTTTAAAAGGTGGGTTGAGGCAAAGTATTTTCATTATTTTCTTCTTATCCAAAAACTTGTAATATGGTGTTTTTCCGGCAGGAAGAATGGAAAGATTTCACTTATTTGCGAACAATAATTCAGATGCATATATCTTGAAGCCCATATCACCTCAAAATCACTGTTAAAAAGAAGAAACGCCCAGAGAAGGTATTGCTCAGTAAAAAACAGGCATTCCTTCCTTACCCATTCAGCCCAATATTCTCCTGGAATAATGATGTCGTGAAAATGTATAAGACATCCGCTTTTTAAACGAGGCAGGATTTCCAATATTTCATAGTTCACATCACTTCCTATCTTTACTTGAGAGTACCGTGTTCTCGGTCATATTATCTTATCCGATTTCGATTGTCCAA
>CAKKPE010000051.1:15877-33358 GCA_919901565.1 bacterium | reverse complement strand
GCTGGGTTTTTTTGGAAGCCTGATATCGCTGGGACGTTTTTTGAAAATATAGAGAAAGGGAGGCCGGGTTTGACACGAATACGCTCCGCCTTCCGGTTCTGGGCCTTGCTGCTGATGGTCTTTGTCCTGCCCGGCACGGTCCGGGCGGAACCGCCGAAAAAGGAGATCGAGAAACAGATCAAGGTTCGGAAGGATTCGCTCCAGGAACTCAAAAAGAGTATTGACCAGAAAAAGGAGATCCTTCGCGACTTCGAAAGCAAAGAAAAGGGCCTCCTGTCTCAGATCCAGGACATGGACCAGAAGCTGGCGCTCAAGGAAGAACAGCTCGAATCGTATGACCTGCACCTGAAAAAGACCCAGAAGGAAAAGGAGCAGATCCAGGCGGAAGTCGAGGGGCTGAATTCGGACATGGCCCGATTCCAGGCGTACCTTTCGTTCAAGGTGGTGCAAATTTATAAATACGGAGGTTACTCTTATGTCAAGGCGCTCTTCTCCGCCGAAAGCTATTCCGAACTCCTGAAGCGCTACCGTTACCTGCTGCTCATGGCACAGAAGGACCGGGAGACGATTGAGAACTATAAAAATGTGTATGAAGCGCTCAGCGAAAAACAGCAGGAGCTGACAAACCGGGAAGATAAGATTCAGTCTCTGCAGGGTGCATTCAAAGGGAAGAACCGGGAGATCCTGGTCAACAGGGAAGAGCGGGCTCTCCTGCTGAAGAGGTTGAGGGAAGAAAAAGCGGCCCAACAAGAGCTTCTAAAGGAACTGGAACAATCGGCCCAGTCGCTTCAGGAGACCATTGACGCCCTCATCAAGAAGAAAAAGTCTTTCTTCGGCGACTTCGAGAAGTACAAGGGAAAACTTTCCTGGCCTGTGGATGGGAAGGTATTGACGCTATTCGGCAAACAGGCAAATGAAAAGTCCAATACGGTGACCTTTTCCAAAGGAGTTGAGATCGGAGCCGTTCAAGGCGCCCATGTCAAAGCGGTTTATGGCGGGAATATCCTTTTTGCCGACTGGTTCAAAGGGTACGGGCAGATGGTGATCGTGGATCACGGCAACGGATTTTACAGTCTGTATGCACATCTCTCCCAGGTCATGGTCAAGGTAAAGGATATAGTCCAGGAGGGGCAGGAGATCGGCAAGGTTGGGGAGACAGGTTCCCTGAAGGGACCGGCCCTCTATTTTGAGATACGATATCACGGAGAACCTCAGGATCCCATGGGCTGGCTTGAGCGTCAATAATCGAGCGGCGGGTCTGAAACGGGGATCCTCTGTCTTCTGGTCATCAACAATGGAAGAAACACATAACCGGAGGTTTGAGTCATGAGAAAAAGATCGTTTTTGATTACAGGAATGCTTTTTTTGTTGATCTTTGTCTTTGTGGGTGTTGTAAGAGAAAAGAGGGTTCAGGCAACCGCAGAGACCTACGAGCAGCTCAATATATTCTCCGAGGTTCTGCATCTCCTGCAGCAGAACTACGTTGAAGACGTGGATACCAAAAAATTGATCTACGGGGCCATCAACGGCATGGTCAATTCCCTGGATCCCCACTCCGGATTCATGGAACCCGATACGTATAAGGAACTCCAGGTGGACACACAGGGGAAGTTCGGCGGGATCGGGATTCAGATTGCAATCAAGAACAAGGAGCTTACCATCATCGCCCCCATTGAAGACACCCCGGGTTTTCAGGCAGGCCTCAAATCCGGCGACGTGATCCTGAAGGTGGACGAGAGTTCCACCAAGGACATGAGCCTGATGGATGCAGTCAAGCTCATGCGCGGGGAGCCCGGCACCAAGGTCACCCTGACCATCATGCGGGGAGAGTTCAAACTACCGAAAAAATTTGAACTCAAGCGGGCCATCATTAATGTCAAGAGTGTCAAATTCAAGGCCATAGACGACAATATCGGATATATCCATCTTACCCAATTCCAGCAGGAGAGCGGGAAAGAGCTTACCAATGCGTTGAAACAATTGACCAAGGATAACAAGGTCAGCTCCATGATTCTGGATCTGCGCAATAATCCCGGCGGACTGCTGGACCAGGCTGTCGAGGTATGCGGAAAATTCCTGCCCAAGGGAACCCTGGTCGTTTACACCCAGGGCCGCAGTGAGCAGAGACATGATTACAAGACCATGGAGGATTCGGATTTTACAAAGATACCCATGGTTGTATTGGTCAACGGGGGCAGTGCAAGCGCCAGTGAGATCGTGGCCGGGGCTCTTCAGGACTGGGCCAGGGCCATCGTTCTGGGCACTCAGACCTTCGGCAAGGGTTCGGTACAGACCGTGATCCCCTTGAGCGACGGGTCCGGACTGCGCCTGACCACGGCAAAATATTATACGCCCCGGGACAAGTCCATTCAAAACGTCGGCATCACACCGGATATCGCGGTTGAAGACCGGGTGATCATCAAATCCAAAGAAGGCGAAGAATACCATATGATCAAGGAGTCGGAACTGGAGCATCACCTGGACAATCCGGATATTGAAAATATGCCCCAGGATCAGGAACAGAACCCGAAAATAGACAAGGATAAGACAGAAACTCAGGAAATCAAAAAACCGGAGGAGAGCGATTATCAGCTCCAGCAAGCCGTTGCCCTCCTCAAGGGCTTGAAGATCCTGGAAGAGAAGAAGCCGCTGCTCAATTCAAAATAAGGAACGGCCATGTCCTGATTAGGCCCAGGGACGGCCCCTCTTCAAGGGGGCCGTCCCTGTTGCGTTATGCAAACGGGATACTGCCTGAAAAACTGTAGTGGCTCAGTTTGAAATTTAATGGCCTGTAAAAAAAGTCTTGACTTCTTGGGTTTGATTTGCTTAAGATATAGCTACCTTTAACCACAAGATATTGAAGTGTACTCACCACTTGACCCAATATGATGTTAATCGAGCTAAAAAACATCGTCGGAAATGAAAAAATGAAACACAAAGACATCCCTCTCAATGAGCGAATTATTTTTGCGCTTGATGTTGGTTCCCTAGAGAAAGCCAAAAAATGGGTTGATCGATTGGGAGCACATATCAACTTCTTCAAGGTCGGACTTCAACTGGCTACCGCAGAAGGTTGGTTCCCTGTGATTAAAATGATAATGGATAGTGGTCATAAAGTCATGTGTGATATGAAAATTTTTGATGTTCCTGAAACAGTAAAATTAGTTTTGGGGCAATTGAAAAACAGTGGTGTAACCTTTGCGACCGTACATGGGAATGATTCTATACTTAGGGCAGCGGTAGAAGAAAAAAATGGCGTTAAAATACTTGCCGTTACTGTTTTAACAAGCTCTGGCGAAGAAGAAATGAAGGAAATGGGGTCCACAATGAGGATTGAAGACCTTGTTCTTTACCGCGCCAGGCGTGCCCTTGAAATTGGATGTGATGGAGTTATTTCATCCGGCCTTGAGGCATCCAGGCTTAGACAAGATTTGGGTGACAATTTTCTTGTAGTTACTCCTGGCATTAGGCCTGGGCAAAATATTGATGAAATTAAAGATGATGATCAGAAAAGAATCTCGACCGCGAAAGAAGCAATCAGGAATGGCGCTGATTACGTAGTTGTAGGCCGACCAATTAGCACGGCCAAAGATCCTATTGCTGTTGTTGAACTCATGCAACGAGAAATCCAAGAAGCATTAGATGATTAACTCGTGTCCTATCCTCCCACTCAAATAAATATTTCAAACTGACCCACTGCCTGAAAAATAGACATATTGACGCCCTTATAATCGTCATGATAAATTAATAACAGGAAACATATAATGTAAAGGCAGCGGATGGACTGGAAAAACCTTCTGATTCTTGCAGGCTTTTGTCTTTTGCTTCTATCCACCTCAACCGGAACCGGTGCGTCAGACCTTTATGTCTATTCCGATTCTGAAGGGTCTGTCCTGGTCACCCATTATGCCCTGGCAAAAAAAGGACTGACGCTCCTTTCGATCTATAAGTCTTCTCCGAAGAATGGCGGCGGCCTTTCCTACAACCGGAAGAGCTTCTCCGGCGAAATTCAGAACGCCTCAATCAAATACGGTGTGGAAGAGAATCTGATCCGGGCGGTCATCAAAGCCGAATCGGATTTTGATCCGTATGCCATCTCCTCGGCCGGGGCCCAGGGGCTGATGCAGCTCATGCCCGAGACAGCAAAACGCATGGGGGTTGAAGATTCCTTCAATCCGGCACAAAATATCGACGGAGGGGCGCGTTACCTCATGCAACTGCAGAGCATGTTTGATGATTCCAGGCTTGCCATCGCGGCCTATCATGCCGGGGAGAACAATGTCACCGCTTATGGAGATATCCCGCCGATCCCTGCGACACAGACGTATGTAAGCAGGGTGCTGCGATATTATGATCAATACAAGAATGGCTCCACGGCATCCTCCACTATATCATACAAAAACACCTCATCACCGGCCCATACGAAAATCTACAGGGTGATTCTCCCCAATGGAGAGATCCTGTACACCACGTCCCCTACGGAGAATCCAGTCAACCCCTGATTTTCCCATGAAAAAATAATTACATCATAGCTGGTTTCCTGGCTTTTGCATCCAGATGATTCAGCCTGTTGAGCGAATCTCAACGGCTATCAAAAAAGTTCCCTGTATCTTTGCCTTGACAAATGCTTCTGAATGTTTTATTATAAACCAAACGGTCGGTTTTTATGGAGCTTCAATAGGATGCAAACCAAAGGTGATTTGACCAGAGAAAAGGTGCTTTCCGAGGCGGCACGCCTGTTTCATCAGAAGGGGTTTGGGGCCACCAGCATTAATGACGTGGTTGCGGCCACCGGGCTGAAAAAAGGGAGCCTCTACTTTCATTTTAACGGCAAGGATGCGCTGGCCCTTGCCATCCTCGAAAAGGCCAAAGAAGAATTCCTCAAGTTTCTGGATCTTTCCCTGTCCGGGGCAACACCGGGTGAATCTCTTCGCCATTTCTTTCAGGGTGTCTTGGAAAAACAGAAAAGCTCTGGTTTTGTGGGAGGTTGTATCTTTGGGAATACGGCCCTGGAAATGAGTGACAAGGACCAGCGTTTCTCTAGTTTTATCAAGGAGGTCTTTACGGAATGGGTGGAAAAACTGCAAAGAGTCATCAGCGACGCCCAGGCCTCTGGAGAGGTGCGGAACGATCTTCCCGCCCACTTTCTCGCCCGTCATGTGGTGTCTACACTGGAAGGCTGCATCATGCTGGCAAGGCTTGAAAAGGATGAAAAATTGTTCAAAAACTGTCTGAAATCCATTGAAATTCTGATTGGCTTGAAGGAGTAATCTATTTTTTTCGTTCATTTAGCTACCTAACGTTCGGTTTGTTGTTTATCTTTTAGTTAACCCATATCTTCAGGAGGTGCCCATTATGTCAAGGATTCAGCCATTAGAAGCAGAAAAGATTTCAAGCCAAGTAGAGGAAATATTCAAGGAAATTGAAGGAGCGTTCGGCATGGTGCCGAACCTGATGAAGACTTATGCCCACCATCCACCCCTCCTGGAGGCTAACTGGAACAAGGTCAAGGCGGTGATGATGCAGGGAAGTCTGAACCAAAAAGTCAAGCAGACCATCGCTGTCCTGGTCTCCAAGGATAACAGCTGTAATTACTGCGTTGCCGCCCATACGGGTGCACTGAAATCCATCGGCGTTTCGGATGAAGAGATCGGAAAGATCAAAGAGCAGGTCGACAAGGCAGATTTTAACGCCAAAGAGCAGGCCTTGATCCATTTTGCACGAAAGGCGAACCGGGAGCCGCTGAAGATCACGGGGGACGAGTTTGATTCCCTTCGAACTGCCGGCGCCACCGATGCGGAGATCATAGAGGCCCTCGGCGTTATGGAGGTCTTCACCTCCTTCAATAAATTTCTTGATGCCCTGCAGGTGGACATCGATTTTTAAATTTTTGAACCGAGATGAGTTTATTGGTTCTTTTTTCCAGGCCTGCGTCCACAGATCTGGAGGCAAAGGAGGTGATAAGGATAGCCGTTTTGTAAGGAAAGGGTTTGAAATTCGACAAAACATAAGGAAGTGACAAACATGCATACACCGGACAAAACACTCGACTGCAAAGGTCTGAACTGCCCTCTCCCTATCCTGCAGACCAAGAAGGCCATGGACGGCATGGACCCGGGCCAGGTCCTGGAGATGCTCTCCACTGACCCGGGGTCCAAGAACGATATCGCGGCCTGGTCCAAGAGGACCGGGAATGAATTGATGGAATCTGCGGAGGATGGCGGGGTGTTCAAGTTTTATCTCAAGAAGACGTAATGGGTCACATTTATCCTGACGGTAGTTAGTATGATCCTGGCCTGAAGTCAATCGCAGGAATGAAAGTTCGGTATGAAGAATAAGACCTTCTGGATCTGCATCGCCTTTGTGCTGGTGCTCTGCCCGCATATTCTCTTGGCAGCACCCGCTGAAGAGGCTCACGACTACAAAAAGACCTTGATCCGTACCGCTGATCCTATCCTTATTGAGGGAAGCGATCTCGCCGGCCTGACCGGAAAAAAGATCGATGCGTTCCGGTTATTTGCCTTCAGGCAAGGTGTACCTGCCGCCATTCCATTCCAGATCGATCAGAGAGACTCCAAAAATGACTGGGTTTGGGACGTGGCATTGCGGGGTGGGAAAACTGAGGACGATCAGGATCCCCGCGGTGAAAAAATCCTGGATGACAATGATCTGCTGATCTTCCTGTCACGAGACCTGGGTGACCGCAGTGATGATGTGCGCCAGTCACTTCATGCTCAAAAAATTGTGGAGATTCAGGTCCTGGATTCGGCCGCACATGCCGAGGGGTGGGCCTACCTGGCCTATGATGAGGACAGTCCGCCGCCCCTCTCAGATATCCGATACATGCGCTTCTCCCCGGACAGCCGGAAGGTCACCTCCCCTGTTTATGAACTCAGCTACTCCAAAGAGCATGTTGCGGTTTTGCAGGACCTGAGCGTGGACAAGCATGAGATTCTGGACCGACTTAAAGTTCGCGGTAAGGCTGATATCAAACTGGGTCCAGTCAATTTCTCTATCCGCTTCAATGAGGAGGATGTGGGAGGATATATGGAGGGCTATATTGATGGACCCGTGCGTACGGTGATACGAAGTGTGAATTATGTGCACCTTCCTCTGGGGCTCAGGACACCGCTGGTAAACTGCGACCACTTTTACTATCCTGAATATACTGAAGTACCCCTGCTCTTATCCATCCAGTTTCTCGTCTACAAGGCATCGTTGCTGCTGACCGCTGATTATCAGGGGTCTCCTTTTCATCAGGCCGTGTTTGACGGCGATAGGAAACCAGCCGTTTTGGAACAAGGTGTGGCGGCTGCTGATCCTGAGCCGACCTTGCGGAAGGGCCGCTGGATTGCGCTGGCTGGAGGCATAGGAACCGTGATCAACCTCTTAAAACTACCGGATGAAGTGGAGAGTCATGCGACCGCGAGTCTCTATCTTCTCAATGATCCGAAAGCACGGAACAAGCCGGAGACCTATCCCGGCTCGGAGCCTGAAGCAGGATTCCAGATCACAACCGAACCGGGTCTGCCGAAAGGGGATTATATTCTCTATCTGATCTTCTACGTGTCGCCGGGTCCTTATCTGCCCGGCCTGGAGGAAAAGGCCGTTCATCTCCTGGATGATAGACTGACCTGGAGGGTATTGGAAAAGTAGGAATTTCCGGTTTTAGCCTTTTGGCCAAAAAAGAAGGAGACCGCAACCATGTCAAACAGATCCAAACCTTTAACAGGACTTCTCTCATGGGAACCGGCGGACGAACTGATCGAGAGAATCAGGTCCATAGGCCCGTGGTATATCCACTCCCCGGAGAAAGGGATGGAGACCCTCTTCGTGGCCGAGGCCGGGGAGGCTTCGGCCTTTCTGGCCGAAAGGATTGAGGATGTCAAAAACCGCAAGCAGGGCGCCGGCTGGGTCTACGTGCATACACCTGACGCTCCCTCATGGATAAAGATCTATGACCCCTATAAGTGCGCTTCCTGCGGCACAAGAAGCCCGAAGGCATGGTGGGAGATGGCGCTTGAAGACCCGAGAGAAGAGCAGCCCCAGGAAACTCCGGTCGGGGCAGGCAAGAGCGTACTCCATTGGCTTAAAAACATGAAATCATAGGAGAGAACAACGATCGTTTATGGTTCTTCTGCAATTCAGTGGGCGGGAAAGGGCTTTAAGAAACAAGGTGCTGCTTTCATTTTGTTGTGTTTAGGTTTTTCACTTGAACCCTCGACTCCTTGACCCCTTGGCCCCTTCTATTTTTCGGCCCACCTTCTTGGAGATGGCTAAATTTTAAAAGCATGAAAATTCTTGTTAGGGCGACGCGTGTTTCCCTGATCGTGGGGACCATGCTCGTGCTGATTAATCACAATGGTCTTCTGTTTGGAGAGGAACTGACCAAAACACGTTTCATTCAAGTTGCCCTCTGTTTCATCGTGCCCTTTGGCGTTTCATTACACTCGCAAATTGCAGCCATGAGGGAACGGCAATCTGATGATAGGCAGCCTTCTGAAGAGAATCCTGGCAGATGGAAGAGGAGTCGCTGAAATGAACTTCGTAGAGATTGAAAGAGACTATATCCGAAGCCGCATCCTGCCCGATTTTGAGTGGATGTCCTATACCCGACCGACCGATCACCATCCCCTTGAAAAACCGATCGATCAATGTCGGGTGGCGCTGATCACCACCTCGGGAGCGTATCTGCGTGGCAGTCAGAAGCCATTTTCCACCACCAACAAACTGGGTGATGACAGCTTTCGCATCATCCCTAATGATATCGATCCAAAAGAGGTCGCATTGGCCCATCCCGGCTACGATACGAAACGCGCCATGAAGGACCTAGACTGTGTTTTTCCCTTAGCCCTGTTGAACAAACTTCAGGGCCAAGGTTCGATCCGGGAGGCGGGTCCGAGACACTTCTCTTTCATGGGATATATCCCCTTCCCGGAGAGACTGATCTCGGAACGGGCGCCTTCCGTCGGGGAGGCGCTCCTCGATGACGGGGTCTATCTCGTGATCCTAGTTCCTTCATGACCGGTCTGTTCTCAGTCCGTGGGACTGATTCAGAGAGTCCTGGACCGGATGGGGTTGACCACGATCTCGATCTCGCTGGTGCGAGAGACGACCCTGCAGCTGAAACCGTCCCGGTCCCTTTACATCCGCCATCCCTTCGGCCTGACGCTGGGGGATGTGGGGGATTCCATCACGCATGAAGACATCCTGCGGGATTGCTTTCGCTATGCATCAGAGGAACTTCCTGCGGGAACGGTGATCGATCTTCCCTACGTCTGGACCAAGAATGACCTGCGTGAACGTCAACGCCGCAAGGAAGCGCACTGATATTCGTGCAGCTATCTGGAATTCCCTATGACACAGACAAAGATATTGATTGCCTGCAGAATCTTCGAAGATGAATTAAATGCGATCCTGAAATCGAATCGATCGGTGGAAATCCACTGGATAGAGGCGGCTCTCCACGCGGATCTGCCGCGGTTAAAAGAGGTCCTTTCGGAAGAACTGTCGATCTGTGCATCTGCCGGGGAAAAAATTTACCTTCTGTACGGTTACTGCCATCCGGAGATCGACGAGATGTGCCGCAGCTTCGGAGTGGAAAGAATGGCCGCGGATAACTGCATCCATGCCCTGCTCGGTCCCGGGAAAGAACTCATCGAGCAGGACAACACCCTGATCATGACACCCGGATGGATCCGGGCGTGGCCGGGCATCATGAAGGCCCTGAACTGGAATGAGGTGGATGTGCGGATCAACTGCGGAAGATATCGGAGAATCCTGCTGCTGGAACCGGGGATTCGGCCCTTATCCGACGAGGAGATCCTCCATTTCATTGACCTGATCCAGGTCCCGATCGAAATCGAACCGATCACGCTGGATTATTTTAATGACCGTGCCAACCGTCTGTTTGGCCGATCATAGGGCAACCGTGGAAGATATAAAAGCAGGAAAGACGGTGGGTTACTTGACCTTGTCGTCGGCCTTCGGGTATGATATCTGCTAATTTGACACGAGATATCTGACCAGGAGACAGGCTTATGCGAAATGGCGG
Organism: bacterium; assembly: GCA_919901565.1. Lineage (GTDB taxonomy): Bacteria > CG2-30-53-67 > CG2-30-53-67 > CG2-30-53-67 > CG2-30-53-67 > CG2-30-53-67. The sequence continues at coordinate 23,304 of CAKKPE010000051.1, read as the reverse complement.
GAATCAAAAGGTTGGCGAAACTCCCTTAACGGATGTTGAGAGTGAGGTCCTCCGCCGTTACGGAAAGGGCGCACGAAAAGCCGAAAGCGGCCTTTGCTGTCCTACGGAATATGATAGACGCTATCTGGATCTTCTCCCCAAAGAGATCCTTCAGAAAGATTACGGGTGCGGAGACCCGTCAGCCTATGTCCGCGAAGGCGAGACTGTTATTGACCTCGGGTCCGGGGTCGGAAAGATCTGCTATATCCTCTCGCAGAAGGTCGGGCCCTTAGGCTCGGTGATCGGCGTGGATTTCAACGATGCCATGCTTTCGCTCTCCCGGAAATATATCGATGAGATGGGGCAAAAGCTCGGATACCGGAACATCCGTTTCGTCAAGGCCAGAATCCAGGACCTCGCCCTGGGCCTGGAGCAGGCGCAGAGATGGCTTGATTCTCATACCATCCATTCCATGGAAGAGATAAGCGCTTATGAAGCAGAATGCGAACGTCTTCGAAGAGAGGAGCCCCTGATCTCCGATGCCAGCGTGGATGTGGTAGTCTCCAACTGCGTCCTGAACCTGGTTCGGCCTGAGGAGAAGGTGAAGCTATTTTCGGAAATCCACCGGGTTCTGCGGCGAGGGGGACGGGCCGTGATATCGGATATTGTCTGCGATGAGGACCCAACACCTTCGATTCTCTCGGAGCCGGAGCTTTGGAGCGGCTGTATCGCCGGAGCCTTCAGGGAAGACCTTTTCCTGAAGAGATTCGAGGAAGCCGGGTTCTTCGGGATCGAGATCCTTTCCCGTCAGCAGGCACCCTGGCAGGTGATCGAGGGCATTGAGTTTCGGTCCATGACCGTGCGTGCCTTTAAAGGCAAAGAAGGTCCATGCCTTGAGAGAAATCAGGCCATGATCTACAAAGGGCCGTGGAAATGTGTCTGTGACGACGACGGCCACACCTTATACCGCGGCCGAAGGATGGCGGTCTGCGACAAGACCTTCTCGATCATGAATGATTCCTCTGGGCCTTACAGCCGTGATATGGTTCCCATGCCGCCCAAAGAGGAGATTCCCTTGGAACGGGCGGCAGCCTTTGATTGTAAGAGAGAGACGCTTCGCGATCCCAGGGAGACCAAGGGGCTTGAGTATCGGATAACCACGGCCCCATCGGAAGAGCCCGGTTGCGGGCCGGACTGCTGCTGTTGATAACCTGGAGATCGGTCTACAGAAAGGTGGTAATCAAGGGATGCAAAATGGAATCTCGGAAAAATCTGTGGAGGAAGCGGAGATGAAGAATCATTTTGAGGAGAAGATCGCCCAAGTTATGGGGGAGGGGCTGTATTCTCATAATATCGAAGTGCTTCAGGTCAATTTGGGCCTGCGGTGCAACCAGGCCTGCGCCCACTGCCATGTGGATGCCTCACCGGATCGAAGGGAGACCATGGAGTGGGCTGCCATGGAGCACGTGATCGACGTGGCCCGCAGCGTTCAGCCCGAGATGGTCGACCTGACCGGGGGTGCGCCGGAACTCAACCCCCACTTCAAACGATTCATCACGGCATTGGGGAGCGAGGGCCATGACATTCAAGTGAGAACAAACCTTTCCGTTATGGTGGAACCCGGCATGGAGGAGTTGCCCGAATTTCTCAGAGAGCACCGGGTGGCCCTTTTTGGTTCCATGCCCTGCTACCTCGAAGAGAACGTGCGGGCACAAAGGGGAGGAGGTGTCTATGAAAAGAGTGTTCAGGCAATTCGACGGTTAAACGACATGGGCTATGGCAGCAATTCAGGTCCGATGCTTAATCTGGTCTACAATCCGGGAGGGGCCTTTCTCCCGCCCGATCAGATCCAATTGGAGGCTGACTACCGGCGCGAGTTGGGTCATCGTTTCGGCATCGTCTTTACACGGCTTCTCACCATCACGAACATGCCCGTCGGCCGGTTCCTCGCCCAACTGCGTAAGACCCATGAGGAGCTGAAGTATATCTCCCTTCTAAGTGAAGCCTTTAATCCGAATACGCTCCAAGGACTCATGTGCCGACACCAGATCAGTATCGGCTGGGACGGGGGGGTTTTTGATTGCGATTTCAACCTGGCGCTTAGAAAACCTGTGAATCACGGGGCGCCGGATCATATCGACTACTTTGATCAGTCGGCCCTGGAAAAACGAAGGGTTGTGACCGGCGACCACTGCTTCGGCTGCACGGCCGGGAGCGGGTCTTCGTGCAGGGGTGCGCTGGCATAGGCTTGCAAACCATGATGAATTCATCAAAAAAGAGCAATGGTAAAGCAAAAAAATGGTGGAAGACGGTTGTTCTCATGGCCGCCCTTGTTCTGGTTTTTATACTGGCAAGGACCTTCGGCATCGGTGACCGGCTCGACGAACTTCGCGGCTGGATCAAAGGCCTGGGCGCCTGGGGCCCGGCGGTCTTTGTTCTCCTTTATATAGCGGCCGTGGTGGCCGCGATCCCGGGATCGGCGGTTACTGTGGCAGCGGGTGCCTTGTTCGGATCAGCGGCCGGGATCATCCTGGTCAGCATCGGCTCCACGATCGGGGCCGGTTTCTGTTTCCTGATTGCCCGCTTCTTTGCCCGCAATGCCGTAGCCAAATGGCTTTCTTCCAATGAGAAGTTCCGGAAACTCGATCAAATGACAGAACAGCACGGCGCAATCATCGTGGCCCTGACCCGGCTGGTGCCGATCTTCCCCTTCAACCTGCTGAACTACGGTTTCGGCCTCACAAAAATTCCTTTCCGCACCTATCTCTTCTGGTCCTGGCTCTGCATGCTCCCCGCTACGGCCATTTTTGTCATCGGTACAGACGCCTTTGTGAAGGGGGTTTCCGAGGGAAAAGTACCGTGGGGATTGATCGCCCTGGTCGCAGGCGTAACTGTTCTTCTTGGGTTCCTGGTCCAGTCTGCAAGAAAGCGGCTGCGGGAAAAAAACCTGAACAGAACCGGTAATAATGAAAGATCAAAAATCAAGAATAAAAAATCAAAATGACAGAGTAAGAATAAAAAATGAATGTCAAGACGGGTTCTGAAACTGGATCTTTAAAAACTCGAGTTTATTGGCTTGCTATAGAAGAAAAAGATCTTTTGATTCATTTGTTAGCGGGTATTTCGGCATATTGATCATTTAGGATCTCATATCATGAATCAAAAGCAGGCTTTCCAAAAGTGGCTGCACCATTTTTATATTTTGATTTGTCATTTTGATTTTTTATCTTTGATCCTTGATTTTTAAAGCGTGCAAGAAGTACTTTGATTTCCAATTTCTGTGTGGTTCAACTTAAACACGAAAGATGGAAATAATATCCCGAAGAGGAGCCTGTCCATGACAAACAACCCTACAGTCATACCTTATGACCCATACAACATCACGCTCGTCTCCAATGTTCATCCCGAGGACTGGGTCAATCCCGAGCCGGCGTCCAGATATAACCTTGTTGTGATCGGCGCCGGCACGGCCGGCCTGGTCACGGCAGCAGGCGCCGCGGGCCTGGGCGCCCGGGTGGCCCTGATTGAACGGCACCTCCTGGGCGGCGACTGCCTGAACGTGGGCTGCGTCCCTTCCAAGTGTCTGATCCGGTCTTCCCGTGCCGCTGTCGATGTCCTTGGGGCAGAGGAGTTCGGCGTCAAGGTGCCGGAAGGGACTCAGGTTGACTTTGAAAAGGTCATGGAGCGGATGCGGCGCCTCCGGAGCCGGATCAGCGTTCATGATTCGGTCAAGCGTTTTCACGAGTTGGGGGTGGATATCTTCCTGGGACAAGCCCGTTTTATCGGTCCGGACGCCGTCGAGGTGGAAGGAAAAACCTTACGCTTTAAAAAAGGGGTGATCGCGACCGGGGCGAGGGCTGTGGTCCCCCCGGTGCCGGGTCTGAATGAGGCCGGCTTTCTGACCAACGAGACCGTCTTCTCCCTGACCGGACGTCCGGACCGGCTCGCGGTCTTAGGCGCCGGACCCCTGGGGTGCGAACTGGCTCAAGCGTTTCAACGGCTCGGCAGCCAGGTGACCATCATCGAACAGGCGCCGCAGTTCCTGACCCGAGAGGATCCCGATGCGGCCAGGATCCTATCTGACGCCTTCAGAAAAGAGGGGATTGATGTGCGCCTGAACAGTACGGTCGATCGGGTGAGCATATCCGGAAAGGAAAAGGTTGTCCATCTAACGTCCGATGGCCGGAAAGCGCTTGCAATCGTGGATGAAATCCTGGTGGGGGCAGGCCGCGCCCCGAACGTAGAGGGGCTGAACCTCGAGGCCGCAGGCGTAGCGTATGATCCACGCAAGGGCGTGGAAGTCAATGACCACCTGCAGACCACCAATCCCAACATCTATGCTGCAGGAGACATATGCCTTGCGTACAAGTTTACCCATATCGCTGATGCCGCGGCCCGGATCGTGATCCAGAACGCCCTTTTTATGGGACGGAAAAAACTCAGTTCCCTCACCATCCCATGGTGCACCTACACCGACCCCGAGATTGCTCATGTGGGCATGTACGAACAGGAAGCCGAGGCCAAGGGAATCGCCGTGGATACGTTCGTGAAGCCATCCAGCGAGGTGGACCGGGCCATCACCGACAGCGAAGAGGATGGGTTCGTCAAGGTCCATGTAAAGAAGGGGACCGATCAGATCCTCGGAGCGACCATCGTGGCCCGGCACGCCGGAGAGATGATCAGCGAGATCACCATGGCCATGGTTGGAGGAATCGGCCTTTCCAGGATGGCAAATGTGATCCACCCCTATCCCACCCAGTCCGAGGCCATCCGGCAGGCCGGTGACCTGTACAACAAGACCCGGCTCACTCCCCTGGTCAAGAACCTCATGGTCCGCTGGCTTTCCTGGACAAGATTGTGATATAGAGTAAAATGCGTCGAATCTTTCAGCGGAGAAGAACATGGCTCAGAGGTTCATGGGTTATCTGGCTTCCATCATACTATGCACTTCGCTCATTGTATCCTGCACAATGCTCCCTCACCGTGAGTCCGGAACTCCGGAAGAAAGGCGCTTTACCCTGCTGCAGATCAATGACGTTTACAAGATTGAAGGTCTGCAAAAAGGGGAGATCGGCGGACTGGCACGGGTCCGCACGCTGCGCCGGAAACTGGAGGATGAAGGAAGGCCTGTCCTCATGCTGCTGGCCGGTGATTTTCTCTATCCCTCGGTGATGAGCAAGTATCTTCATGCACAGCCCATGGTAAAGATTCTGAACCTCATGGACGGCGACCCCAATGCCTTTGACGAGCATCTGGTGGTGACGTTCGGCAACCACGAGTTCGATAACCCCGACGGAGGCATCCTGCTCGGCCGCATCGCCCAGTCGGACTTTGACTGGGTCTCTTCCAATGTCCGTTACCTGACCACGCCAGAGGCGGAGAGCGAATCTTTTAACCGCAGGCTGAAGAATATCCATGACGTTATCACCCGAGACCTGGGAGGGATCCGGGTGGGGATCTTCAGCGTGACCCTGGATTCCCGATCCCGTGATTATATCCGGTATACTTACGCCCCTGAAGAGCGCCGTGCCGCCGTGCAGGCGGCCCTCACGCAGATGAGAAATGAAGGGGCGCAGTTCATTATCGCTCTTACGCATCAGGATCTGGCCGAAGACGAGCACATGGTCGAAAACTTTCCGGAAATCGATCTGGTCATCGGCGGGCATGAGCATTTCTATATTCAACGCAGGATCGGGCACACTTGGATCACCAAGGCCGACTCCGATGCACAGAGTACGCTGGTCTATGATATACGCGTTTCAGGCAAGGGGGAGATTGAAGCCGTTCCTCGTCTGGTGAAGCTCGACGGCCATATCGCCAAAGACACCCTGGTCGAACATGAAGTAGCCCATTACCTGAATGAGCTGAGAGAGGTCATCAAAGGGCAGACCCGCCGCGACCCGATGCAGGAGATCGGCAGGACCCGCTACCTGCTGGAGGGGATAGAGCCCGTTGTGCGCGGGCGGGAAACCGCATTGGGGGATTTCCTGGCCGATGTGATCCGGGAGAGGCTTAAAACAGATATCGCCTTTGTGAACGGCGGCTCCATCCGGATCAACGACAATATCCCCCCGGGCCCGGTCACGGTCTATGACCTGGAAGGAATTTTCTACTTCGAGAACACCCTGGCGGCCTGTGAAATCACCGGGGCCCAATTGCTGGATATCCTGCGGAATTCCGTATCCAAAGTACACTTGGGAAATGGCCGGTTCCTGCAGGTCTCGGGATTGCGCTTCCGTTATCATGTGGCCGGGACAACGGATAAACCCTCATACCGCATCGAGGCGGATGATGTGCAGATTCAGCCCCGCGGCACAGAAGGTTATGTCTCGTTGGATATCCAACGGAAATATACCGCAGGCATGACGGATTTCATCTGGCAGAACGGTTTCCGGGACGGGTACGAACTCTTCTCCCGGGGAAAGAATGGGTCCAGCCCGCCGCAGCTTCCCCTGAGTACTCCCATGGATTTCCGCAAGGCCGTAGAAGAGGCCATTGCGGCCCTGCCCGACAGAACCATCACGACCCAGGTCGAAGAGAGGATTACTCCGGTAAAGAAGTGATATGCATGATCCATAGAGACTCTGCTTGAAGGATGTTCTGCCTCCCACAGATGATCCGGCCTCTTATGTTTTTTAGCACTTCACTTGCCCCCTCGAATCCTTAAATCCTGATGTTTTCATCCGCTCTTTTGGAGATGATCTATAAATAACCGTTGACAAAAAAGCAAAAAAAAGGACAATGGAGAGATAAAAAATGGTTATGCAGTTCGGCATCTTTTTATTTTAAGACAACTTCTTGTTGGGACTGAGAATAACGCCATCCGAATTGACGAGGTTGAATGGATGAAAAACAGAAAGCCTTTTGAGCAAATCATTTTTTTTGCCTGGTTCCTATTATTTGTTTTCCTGGTCCAGGCCGGCTGCGGAGGCGGAGGTGGAGGGAATGATGCGGATACCACCAAACCGACCGTGATCAGCTCAAATCCTGCTGATGGGGAGAGCGGTGTCAGCATTCTAAGCGAAATCCAGATCATTTTTTCCGAGAGCCTGGACAGCACTACTGTAAGTACAAAAACTGCCGCCCTGCAAACACAAGACGGCCGCACAGTCTCCTGTATAGTCACTTATGACAACGATAATCTGACGGTCACGCTGGTTCCGGACATCCCTTTATTGAACGGAACCTCCTATTTGGTGATTCTTTCGGATTTGAAAGATCCTGCCAGAAATACCATAATAGAAACCACGTTGTCATTCAGCACGTCCCAAAATCTTGCTTCAAAGAATATTTTCTACTCTGGCGGAGATGTGAGCAGCTACATCTCCCTAACCTACGACGCTCAGGGGAATCAGACCCAGAGTGCAACCTATAACGATGCGGGCACGGACGGGACCTGGTTCACAGCGGATGACGGGGTGGACAGCTACGTATCCCTGACCTACGAC
>CAKKPE010000051.1:0-15777 GCA_919901565.1 bacterium | reverse complement strand
CTGGTTCACCGCAGATGACGGGGTGGGCAGCTACGTATCCCTGACCTACGACGCCCAGGGGAACAAGACGCAGAGGGTTACCTACAACGATGCCGGAGCGGATGGTGTCTGGTTCACCGCAGACGACGTGATTCAATATAAGTTAGAATATGAAACGGACTTTTAAATACGTCTTTATGAATCGGGCCTGAGCAGGAAGGAAGCTTCAACGATCCTGCAGACATGTCTTCTACAGATGATCCGACCGATTATTCGCTTCATGGGAAACCAATGAAACCCGGAACTCAATATATTTTAAGATCTGCCTGCCCGTCAGGGTCAGGGCAAACAGGAAACATACCACGGCGAACATCAAAAAATCGGCTGGCGTCAGCCCCATGATCCTGGGGAGGTAGACGGTCGTCACGCTGATCAATTTCTGAAAAAGACCAACGCTGATACTGAAGATACCGAGAATAATGGTCAATTCAATCAAAGCCCTCGAAGTCGATGTAAGCATTAGCGTTCTCCTTCCTTAAAATTCCGTCGATCTGTAGCGTTTGAGCTTGCCCCCAACGGGATGATCGCCAATTCTGCCCATTGATTCCGTATCTTACAGAAACTTATCCAGCAAATCCAACGAAAAACTTCCATACATCAATAAAAACGGTTTGGTGCTCAAAAGCAGGAGAAAAACCAACTTTTTTGAAATCCGAAAAAAACGCGATTTTTTTGTGACTTTTGGGTCTCTCCGGTTACTAATACGATATAACACAAACGTTGGATGGGTCTATTCTACTTCTGGAGGGAATTATGAAAGAAACGATATTTAACCGGGCGGTCTCTTTTCTGGCTTCGGCTGTGGGTCTCCTCTCCATTGCCATTCTGCTGGCCTCTGTCCACTGGGCGGTCTAAAGGGTTTTACCGGTCTGATTTTAAAAGATTAAATATATTTTTCTCCATATCCTCCTGCTCCCCGTTCTTCAAAAAAATACCCCGGGGGAAACACCGAGGTATTTTCAGGCATTGCCGGGTTCGTTAGTAACCCTATTTGCAAATACGGCGGCGAACGCCGCAGGGCGGTCGGATCAAAACAGAATCACTTAGATCTTGACCACGTTCACGGCCTGAGGCCCCTTAGGCCCTTCGGCAAGCTCAAAGGCCACCTTGTCTCCCTCATCAAGGCTTTTAAACCCGTCTCCCTGGATTGCTGAGAAGTGAACAAAAACATCCTTGCCTTCACTCTGCGAGATGAACCCATACCCTTTTTCAGCATTAAACCATTTTACTTGTCCTTCTGCCATACTCATCAACCTCCCCCTTTCTCGTGTTATATACCAAAAGAAACCCAAACCTCTCCCTGATGTTAGATGATAACAGACCATGAAAAGGCTTCCTCTTTAAGTATTATTGATAATCATTACTGCGGGTAAAGTCAAGATTTTTTTATTTCGTGATAATACCCATGCCGACAGGCTGCTGATCGGCTGACAATGGTTTGAAACATCTGAAGATTCTCCTTTTTCCTTGAGAAACGCCGGGGCCTATGTTAGATTCAAACTATCCCGCTATATATAAAAGGAGAAGCACTCTTGAGTACTGCCTACCTGGACTGTTTTTCTGGGATCAGCGGAGACATGACCCTCGGGGCACTTCTCCACGCCGGACTGAAACAGGAGTTCCTCTTGTCCGAATTGGAAAAGCTGAATCTTTCCGGGTACCGGATCGAGATTCAATCCTCAAAACGCGGTTCCATCTCCGGAAACAGCGTCGAAGTGATCATAGACAAGAACCAGCCGGTCCGGAACCTCCATGACATCCTTGCCATCATTGATGGAAGCAGGCTTCCCCATGAAGTGAAAGAAAAAAGCAGCCGGATCTTTCAGTTGCTGGCAAAGGCCGAGGCCGAGGTTCATAACGTGGAGATTTCGTCGGTCCACTTTCACGAGGTCGGCGCCGTAGATGCGGTCATTGATATTGTGGGCGCCGTAATCGGGATGGAAAGCCTGGGAATCCATAAGATCATCGCCTCTCCCGTAAATGTAGGAAGCGGGATCGTGAAAACAGCGCATGGCATTCTACCGGTCCCGGCCCCGGCAACCGTTTCCCTTCTGCAAGGAAAGCCCACTTATGCCGGCGGGATCTCCATGGAACTGACCACGCCGACCGGCGCCGCCATCCTCGCCGGGCTGGTTCAGGAATTCAGAGATCAGCCGCTCATGAAGGTCGAGCGCATCGGCTATGGCCTGGGCAAGGCGGACCCGCCCGGCTGGCCCAACTGTCTTCGCATCCTGATCGGTGAAGAAAACAATCCGGATCGGGACCTCTGCTGGATGATTGAAAGCAACATTGACGATATGAACCCCGAGATTTACGGGTTCGTGATGGAACGCCTCTTTGACCAGGGGGCGCTCGATGTATTTCTCACCCCGATCATCATGAAGAAGGGGAGGCCTGCCACACGGATCAGCGTCCTCTCCCCGGCAGGGATGGAGGACGCCCTGGTTAAAATCATTTTTCATGAGACCACGGCCATCGGGGTCAGGCGCTACAGCGTGGAACGCGATAAGCTCGAGCGTAAGATTGTCGGAGTGGAGACCCACTACGGCGAGATTCCGGTTAAAATAGCCTATCTGGGAAAGGATATGGTCAACCTCTCACCCGAGTATGAGGCCTGCCGTAAACTGGCAAGTGAAAACAAGGTTCCGCTTAAACAGGTTTACAATGAGGCACTCAGCGCTGCAAGGAGAATATACGAATGAGCGATTATATCGCCATCTTTGTTACAGCCTCTTCGGGACAGGAGGCCGATACGATTGCAAAGGACCTGGTCGGATCGCGCCTGGTGGCATGTGCCAATATATTCCCTGAGATCCGATCTGTCTTCCGATGGAAAGGTGAGGTACAAAATGAGCGGGAGGTCTTCCTGATGATGAAAAGCCGCATGTCTCTTTTTGACCGGATCGAACAGAGGATCAGGGAGCTTCACAGCTATGAAGTCCCTGAAATCGTGGCGGTTCCCTTGATCAAAGGCTCTCCGCCCTATCTTGACTGGGTGGGAGAGGAAACCACTGATTGATGTTTTTTTAACGGAGTTTGTTCATGAACGAGGTTGATTCATTAAAAAAGATCGTCCGGGACCAGGCGAGGATGCTCCAGGAGAAAAACCGGCTTCTCTCGGATCTGGAGTATCGGCTGAAACAGAATATCGTCACGGATAGCCGTAAAGAGGACCTTGCCAAATTCCAATTTCAACTGAGCAGGCAGACCATTGATGGGCAGGCCGGCCTGCTCAAAACCATCCTTGGGTCGATCCCATCCGGCCTGATGGTGCTGGATGCGGAAAAACGGATTATCTCTTATAACCCGGCTGTACAGAACATCCTGGAGATCCAGGACAAGGAGATCCTGGGCAAACCCTGTTCGCGGTTTTTCGGGGAGTCCTGCGAGATGCACTGTCTCCTGGAAAAGGCCATGGAGACCGGCGAAGCCCAATGCAGCCGGGAGGTACGGGTCCGAACCGGGAACGGCAGGGAGATTGTCCTTGCACTTGATGTAGCGCCCATCCGCGACAGCCATGGCAACCTGATCGGCGGGGTGGAGATCTTCTCGGATATCACCGGGGATGTGATTCGGGAGAGTCAGCTCCAGAAAAAGCAGGACAGCCTCATCCATGTCCTGGCGAAGATCATGGAAAAAAAAGACCATTATATTCTGTCCCATTCCGAACGGGTGAAGGACCTGGCCCTGTCAGTAGCCTTTGAAGCCGGAATCTCCGAAGAGAAGGACCAGCAGGAGTTGACCTATGCCTCTCTTCTCCATGATATCGGCCTCATTTCCGTTCCCGACGAGGTCCTCCTGGCGAAGCGGACCGGGACCGGAAAGCCTGTTGACCTCATCCAGGCACACCCGGCGGACGGAGAGTGGATGCTCAGCAATGTGGAGGGTTTCGAGGAAATAAAAAAGATTGTCCGATCCCATCACGAACGTTTTGACGGCAAAGGCTATCCGGACGGGATCAAAGGCGATCATATCCCCCTTGCCTCCCGTATCATCACCCTGGCCGAAGCCTATGATGCCATGCTTCATGATACAGCCACAAAACAGCGGTCCAAAGAAGAGGTCCTGGAGGAGATCAAAGCCAACAGGGGATCCCAGTTCGACCCGGGCCTGGTGGACATCTTTGTCAGCAAGGTGAAGGGGTGAAAAAGAATTTTGCCCCAAGGCTTTTGAAGATATACCATACCCTCCATGCCCATTACGGCCCCCAGCACTGGTGGCCGGCAAAGAGCCGGTTCGAGGTGATCGTGGGGGCTATACTCACCCAGAATACAAACTGGAAAAATGTAGAAAAGGCCATAGCCAACCTCAAGGCAGAGGACCTGGTGTCGCCCGATGCCATCCACAGGGTCTCGCGTAAAAAGCTTTCACGCCTGATCAGACCTTCCGGATACTTCAATATCAAGGCAGACCGGCTCAAATCCTTCACGGATTTCCTGATGTCCGAATACGGAGGCAGTCTCAAGGGCATGCTCAGAGAGAAAACCGTCACCCTGAGGGAAAAGCTCTTGAGCGTCAAAGGGATAGGACCGGAAACCGCTGACTCCATCCTCCTGTATGCCGCAGGAATGCCTGTCTTTGTGGTGGATGCCTATACCCGAAGAATCCTCAGCCGGCACGGCCTATGTGAGGATAAGGCCTCCTATAATCAGATCCAGTCCCTGTTCATGGAAAACCTTAAGCCGGATGTCCGGATGTTCAACGAATACCATGCCCTGCTGGTCTGTGCAGGGAAGACACAGTGCGCCTCCACCCCGGCCTGCCCGGGATGCCCTCTTCAGGGGTATTGAACCGTCTTTGGCCTCTCGATTCCGGAATCTGCAACATGGGGGACTTTATGGTGATTTCAGGCGATAATGAAATGACCTGCATACAGGAAAACAGGGTGAATACAAATCGCCATTTTGAGTGCTTGCCGGGAGAACAGCAATATCCTATTGAAAAAATAAATGAATTTGTGCCTTGACACCATTTTTTGACAGCGGTTATAATAAACAAAGAGTTGCAACACTGATCTTGCTGCTTAGTAAAATCAGAATAAACCGGGGATAAATACGGTTGACATGGTGATTCCCAATATGATAATCCATTGCGCAACTTATTCCTTGTTTTGTTTCCTGATTCATTCATTAGTTTTGGACCATCGATGAGGTGCGCCCATGAAAAAATATACCCTGATGATCATGTCGGATCCGACAGCGAAGATCCGTAAAATCAAGATCACTGCCCCAACGCCCATCCAGATGATCTCCGCTGCCATCGTGGTTGCAATTCTCACGGTTTCCCTCTCCGTATATTTTGTATCTGACTATACCCGGATGAAGGTTCAACTGCAGAAACTCAACTTCCTCCGCAAGGAGAACACGGTTCAGCGTTTCCAGCTTCAGGCCTTTTCAAAAAATCTGGAGCAGATCAAAACCGAGCTTGAATCCCTGAATGACCTCGACCACAAGCTCCGTGTAATAGCCAATCTGAATAAAAACAAAGAGAGCAAATATCTTATGGGAGTCGGCGGACCCGTAAAAACCTCGCTGCCCATGGAGTATCAGACAGACCTCTCCAAACAGATCACTAACGATCTTAATGAGTTGAGCCATACCACGGCCAGCCAGGAGGTCAGCTTTCAGGAACTCATCGAGTACTTTTCCGAGCAGCAATCGATACTGGCCGGCACACCATCCATTTGGCCGGTTCGCGGGTGGATCACTTCGGGCTACGGGATAAGAAACGATGCCTTCACCGGTTCCCGGACCATGCATGAAGGGCTGGATATCGCGACCCAGACCGGGACCCCCGTGGTTGCACCATGCGCCGGCATCGTTACCGTCGTAACACAGGATTATGGATATGGAAAAATGCTGGAAATCAACAACGGGAACGGGATCATAACCCGTTACGGTCACAACTCCAAAATCACCGTACACGTGGGAGATCGTGTAAAACGCGGCCAACTCATCTCCTACGTGGGAAATACCGGCCGCAGTACGGGCCCGCATCTGCATTATGAAGTCATCGTCAATGGCATTCATGTGAACCCGATGAAATATATTCTGAATTGAGCCGCGTATCCCAATGGAAAATCCAAATAGATTTTCCATTGAAAAATCACTTAGTTTGCGATAATATACCCCCTGGTCTGAAAAGACCGGGGGTTTTTATTTAACCGGACCTGGACTGATAAGAAGGATACAATGATCGACTATGTCATGAAAAAGATCATGGGGACCCGCAATGAACGGGAACTGAAAAAAATAAAGCCGTTCATAGGTCAGATCAACGCCTTGGAGTCTCAGATCAAGGCGCTCTCCCATACGGAACTTGCACACAAAACCCTGGAATTCAAGGACCGCCTGCAGAAAGGGGAGACCATCGACGACCTCCTGTGCGAGGCTTTTGCCGTGGTGCGAGAGGCTTCGGTCCGGGCACTGGGGATGCGCCATTTCGATGTCCAGCTCGTCGGCGGGATCGTCCTGCACCAGGGCCGTATTGCCGAGATGAAGACCGGAGAAGGCAAGACACTGGTGGCAACCCTACCGGTCTACCTCAACGCCCTCGAAGGCAAGGGGGTCCACGTGGTCACGGTGAACGATTACCTGGCCCGAAGGGACAGCCGGTGGATGGGGAAGATCTATACCTTTCTCGGAATGACTGTGGGCTGCATTGTGCACGGCATCTCAGAAGAGGAGAGAAAAGCCGCTTACCATGCGGACATAACTTACGGGACCAACAATGAGTTCGGGTTTGATTACCTGCGCGACAATATGAAGTTCCGCCTGCAGGATTATGTGCAGCGTGACTTTAATTACGCGATCGTGGATGAGGTGGACAGCATCCTGGTCGACGAGGCCCGCACACCTTTGATCATATCCGGTCCTACCGAGGAATCCACGGACAAGTACTACAGGATCGACAAGGTCATCCCCAGACTGAAAAAGGACGTGGATTACACCGTGGACGAAAAGGCCCGCAGCGCGGCCCTGACCGAAGAAGGGAACGAAAAGGTTGAGAACTACCTCGGCGTTAAGAATCTCTATGACCCCGCGAACATTGAACTGGTCCACCATGTGAACCAGGCCCTCAAGGCCCACACCCTGTTCAAACGGGACACGGATTACGTGGTCAAGGACAACGAAGTACTCATCGTGGACGAGTTCACGGGTCGGCTCATGCCCGGAAGAAGATACAGCGACGGGCTGCATCAGGCCCTGGAGGCCAAGGAAGGGGTCAAGATCGAACGGGAGAACCAGACCCTGGCCAGCATCACCTTCCAGAACTACTTCAGGATGTACAAGAAACTGGCCGGCATGACCGGGACCGCCGATACCGAGGCCGAGGAGTTTCAAAAGATCTATAACCTGGAGGTCATCGTCATCCCCACCAACCAGCCCATGATCCGTAAGGATTTCCCCGATCTGATCTACAAGACCGAAAAGGAAAAGTTCAAGGCCGTGGTATCCGAGATCGAGGAGTGCCGAAGGCGCGGTCAGCCGGCCCTGGTCGGCACCATCTCCATTGAAAACTCTGAAAAGCTCTCCGCCTACCTGAAAAAGTCCGGGGTCACCCATCATGTACTGAATGCCAAGCATCACGAGAAGGAGGCGGAGATCGTGGCGCAGGCAGGCCGGTTCGGTGCGGTCACCATCGCCACCAACATGGCAGGCCGCGGCACCGATATCGTCCTTGGCGGCAACCCCGAATTTCTGGCCTTCGCCAAGGCCGAGGAGGGAACGGAGAAATACGATACGCTCCTTGAACACTTCCGGGCTCAGTGCCGGGAAGAGCGTGAGAAAGTCCTCGAACAAGGCGGGCTCCATATCCTGGGCACCGAAAGGCACGAAAGCCGGAGGATCGACAACCAGCTTCGGGGCCGGTGCGGACGCCAGGGCGATCCCGGCTCATCCCATTTTTACCTTTCTCTGGAAGACGACCTTCTCCGGATCTTCGGGTCTGAAAGGATATCCGGGATCATGAACCGCCTCGGCATCGAGGAGGATGTCCCCATCGAAAACCGGATGGTGACCAAGGCCATTGAGAACGCCCAGAAGAAAGTCGAATCACAGAACTTCAATATCCGCAAACAGCTCCTGGAATACGATAACGTCATGAACCAGCAGCGCGAGGCCATCTACTCCCTGCGCAAAGAGATCCTCCAGGGCGAATATGTCAAGGATATCATCCAGGAATCTATCAATAACCTGCTTCAGAGGAACATTCAAACCTACACCGAAGACGAGAAGAAAGGCCGCAGATGGGACGTCGATGGGCTCAAGGATTTTTATCACAGGGTCTTTCATCTGCAGTTCCCCTTTGATGAGAATGCAGTCCAGGGGATGACGCCCGATGACCTCTCGGAAAAATTCAATGCACATATCACCAATACGCACTATCAGAAAGAAATTGAACTTGGGGAAGCCTTCATGCACCAAGTCGAACAGATGGTCCTGCTTCAATCCCTGGATACCCAGTGGAAAGACCATCTCCTGGCCATGGACCATCTCAAGGAGGGGATCGGTCTCCGGGGCTACGGGCAGAGGGACCCCCTGCTGGAATACAAGAAAGAAGGGTTTAATATGTTCCAGGAGACCCTGGAGCGGATCGATGAAAATGCACTGACCATGCTTTTCCATCTGAAGATCGAACGCCCTGAGACCGTGGAGATGGAGAAACCCAAACAGTCCCGGGAGGTCTTTTACAGCAGCGGACAAGGCGGCGGGGCCGCCAAGGTACAGACCGTGGTCACGGGGAAAAAGACCGGCAGGAACGAACCCTGCACCTGCGGAAGCGGCAAGAAATACAAAAAGTGCTGTGGGAAATGATTAAGGAGGAACACCATCAAAATCGCCGGCATACAGATCTCCAGTTCCGAGGATGTCGAACGGAACATCAGCAAGGCCCTCCGTTTTATCGATCATGCCGCAGAGAGCCAGGCCCGGATTATCTGCCTTCCCCAGCTATTTTCGCTTCCCTGGTTCCTGAGAGAAGAGAACCCCGATTCCATGAAGCTTGCCGGAACAGCGGAGGATGAGTCCATGGGGCGTTTTCGTGAGGCCGCAGAAAAGCACAAGGTCGTTCTGGTCTGCCCCTTCTTTGAGAGCCGGGACGGGAAGCACTACTCATCGGCACTGGTGATCAATCCAGACGGAAGCACGGCCGGACTCTATCAGAAGACCCACGTCCCGGACATCCCGGACTGGCGGGAGAAATTCTACTTCTCGCCCGGCGAGACCGGATTTGTCGTCATTGACACGGCCTATGCAAAGATCGGGATACAGCTTTGCTGGGACAACTTTTTCCCCGAGGGGTCCAGGGCGCTGGCCCTGCAGGGAGCGGAGATCATTTTCGCCCCAACGGCCGCGGCCTATGCCTCGCAGGAAAAGTGGGTACATGTGATCGCCGCCAATGCCTTTGTCAACAACGTCTTCATCTTTCGTGTGAACCGGGTCGGACACGACAACGGGCTTGATTTCTACGGAGACAGCTTCTGCGCGGATCCCTACGGTGAACTGATTGCCCATCCGGTCGGCATGCAGGAGAGTATTGTACTGGCCGATGCGGACCTCTCTATGATTCCTGTGGTGCGGGAAAAAAGCGGCTTCTTCCGTGACCGGAGAACGGCCCTTTATAAAGGTCTTCTCAAGAAGTAGGAGGAGAAATATGGCAGCAATAACAAAAGGCAAAAGCCCGTTTTATCCAGGGCAACCGGTTCCCGTGGACCTATTCGTCGGCAGAGCAGAGCAGATTAAACGGATCATGACTCGCGGCGTTGGACAGGTTGCAGCCGGAAAACCGATCACGATGTTCATTCAGGGTGAGTACGGCATCGGCAAGAGTTCCATCGCTGGTTTTGTGCAGTGGGTCGCAGAACGCGAAAACGGCCTGCATTGTATCTATGCGCCCCTCGGCGGTGCCGAGACACTGGAAGATGTTGGGGCCAAGATTCTGGATGCGACTATACGGTCCGGTGCATTTGATCCCAAAAGATCAGAAAAGGTCCGCGAATGGTTGGCCAAGTACATAGGTGAACAGTCGCTGTTTGGACTTACGCTTCGTGCTGAGGCATTGCGAAAAGATGCCCCTTCGATTGCATCCGGCATGTTACCCTTTTTGGCTGAAGTGTTTGCTCGCCTTCAGGATACAGGTGTGCGAGGCATTTTTCTTGTGATAGATGAGATCAATGGGATTACGACTAACCCCAAGTTTGCGCATTTCATCAAGGGAATCGTGGATACTAACGCCATGGCCCGCAATCCTCTGCCCTTACTCCTCGTGCTTTGCGGAGTTGAAGAGAAGCGCCGCGAGATGATTGTTCAGCATCAACCGATTGACCGGATTTTTGATGTGGTCGAAATTGAGACAATGAATAAGGCGGAAATGAGGCAGTTCTTTGAGCGCGCCTTTGAGTCTGTTCAAATGAAGGTTGAGGACCCGGCCTTGCAGACAATGATTCATTATTCGGCAGGTTTCCCGAAGATTATGCACGTGGTTGGTGATGCGGCCTACTGGATTGATCGAGATGGCGTTGTCGGACAGGACGATGCCATGAGTGCGGTTGTTTTTGCGGCTGATGAGGTCGGCAAAAAGTACGTGGATCAACAAGTCTATAAAGCATTGCGAAGCGCCGACTATCATTCGATTCTGAAGAAGATTGCCAAGTTGAGTCCGGATGCCATGAGTTTCAAGAAAACGGAGGTGGCCGCTGGTTTGACGGAAACAGAAAAAAAGAAGTTCAACAACTTCCTCCAAAAGATGAAGACGCTCAAGGTTCTTCGGTCAGGCGATCTTCAGGGGGAATACGTGTTCAATGTTCGGATGGTGCGCCTCTATATATGGCTGCAGAGTCTTGAGAAGGACAAAAAGGACGCCTGATGTCCAATTCCCTATGCGGTGACTTACTCAGGATATATCAGCAACCCCAAGAGCAAGGCGAAATCGGTGATTCTGTCCGAAGAAGGGGTGAGGCGGTCCAAGGAGTTTTTTAAAAAACATTCCCCGGTAAACCGAGGGCAAGTCTGCTCGGCTGCGTGAGGGGATCAAAGGGAAAAAATGGAGGTTTCCATTTCGCTTGTAAAGAGGAGTGTGAGCCATGAGTTCGAACGTGAATAACTTCGAGAACATTGGATCAGCCAAGCTGATGAGCGATTCTGTTTCGGAAATTCTAAAACACGAGGACTATGAACGATACAGGAATTGGCTTCAGGTGAAGCTGCCTGAGTACGTGGGGGATGGGATGCTCCCCTTAGAGGCTCCGCAAGCTCTTCACGCCATGGCAACAATTCTATCCCGTGCGGTCTGGAACGCCGTCCCTCTTCCCGGAAACGGTTTCCGGCCTTCCCCTCTGCCGACTCCAGGCAGGAACGACCCCTGCCCCTGTGGGTCCGGGGCAAAATACAAGAAGTGTTGCGCGTCGCTTCCGGCGCCGCCGCCGCTTCATGTACAGACCCTGTGGCCCCTGGTGCTGGAGAAGCTCCCTCGCGAAACGGTGCAGCAGCTCTTGGCAGAACGGAAGGTTCCCATTGAGTCGCTCATGGATAAGGCGGAGGACTTCCGGGATCACGGACAGCCCAAAAAGGCCCTGTCTCTGTTGGAGCCGCTCTTTCATGGTCAAAGAGTGGGTACGGACAGGCAGCATGAATTTGCCTTGGACACGGTCTTTAATCTCTACGATGAGTTGGGCTACCAAGGCAAAAAGAAGGATCTCATTCAACGAGTGATTGAGACCGTGCCTGCTTCTCCACTTCGCGCCGCAGCCTACCAGCGCCTGGCAACGATCAGAATGGACCAGGGGGATGCATCGGGAGCGTGGGACACTTTTCAAAAGGCTCGGAACGATGACCCGGACAATCCCATGATCGGCGTTCTCGAGGTCCATTTATTGGTTGCAGAGAAAAGAGCGGATGAGGCTCGAGAGCGGTCGCGGTTCTTGGTCAAGCGTTTGCGGAAACTGGGTCACAAAGACGATGAAGGGCATATGGAGTTCTTGATCAGTGCATGCAAGGATCCTGAAGCGGCCATGAACGAAGCCACCTTTCATGTGGCTGGCCCAATCGGAGAAAGGCTCAAGCAGTGGCTTGACAGCGTGACTGACCGTGCGGTGCCTGTCTATCTTGTAGAGGCCGACCTTCCCGGAATGGATTTGGAAGGAAGCTTGATTGGTGTCGCGGACCAGATGAGGAAAATGGGAATTCCTCAGGATCAGATTCCGTACCTGCAGGCTCAGTTAAGAACCCAGGCAGAGAAGCTGCCAAAAGAAACCGGTGGTCTGGGGGTGCCAAACCAAGATTCCCCTATGTTTATTATGCCCCCTGATGAGATTGAAGAACTTGAAGACGAGTGGCAAGAGGTTTTTCCCATGGGAAAGCCGTTCTCCGTCAACGCGTTTCCATTTAATGCTGAAGCGGTCTGGGACCCGGACGAGGAAGACGAGTGGATTGAATTTCTTGAGCATCATCCACTGGCCTTTGACAGTCTGGAAATCTTGGATGATCTGGCTACGTCGGTCTTTATGCATCCTGAGGCCGCCGATTTTCCCTCCATTGAGGACACGCTCTTAGAACCTTTGCTTCGCCGCGCCCAGGCCATTATCGGCCTGGTTCTTAAGGCTCGTCCTGACCTGCGTCTGGACTGGGGTTTTGTGGAGAATCGTCCGGCCTTGCGGCTTCTTGCGCGCCTGACGTCACGCTGCGTGCAGCGCGGCCATGATCAAGAAGCAAGAGCGCTTGCGGAGCAGATGCTCGCCCTGAATCCGAAGGACAATCACGGTTTCCGCTGCCTGGTCATGAACCGTTGCCTTATTGCCGGAGAGGACGAACAAGCATTGCAACTTGCCGACAGGTACCCCGATGATGTCAGTGTGGATCTGCTCTATGGCCGCGTCCTGGCACTCTACCGAATGGATCGTCTCGGGGAGGCCGAGGAGGCCGCACGATGGGCTGCAAAATCACGTCCCAAAGTGCTTCGTTATCTGATTGCGGAGCGTGTACGCAAGCCCAAAATGCATCCGAGTCGGGTAACCCTCGATGGAGACGACGAGGCCTGGTTCTACCGTGAAGAGATGCGTGAAGTCTGGATGGCAACCCCCGGCGTAGTTTCGTGGCTCAAGAAAATCTCATCCATGAACTCCGGCCGGGGATAAATGGTGGGCGATGCCGGGTTCGAACCGGCGACTTCCACCGTGTGAAGATGGCACTCTACCGCTGAGTTAATCGCCCACTGATTGCTGTGATTGCTGCAAATACTACCAGAGCTTTCAGAAAAGTCAATGATTTTCAACCCGGGAATCTTAATAATTGATTGACAAAGACGGCAAAATAAAATAGCCTGAAAATAACCACTGGTCGGCAGGAACAATTTTTTATGGGCCTAAGTTTTACGCATTACAATCCAAAATTAAGGAAACAGAAGATGAAAATTCAAAAAGAATCGCACGTAACCATGGATTATAAACTGAGCCTCGAATCCGGAGAGGTGGTGGACAAGTCCCAGCCCAATGAACCGATCGAGTTCATCTGCGGCTATAGCCAGATCATCCCCGGCCTGGAAAAAGAATTGATGGGCCGTAAAGAGAGTGAATCCTTTCAGGCGGTTATCCAACCCGAAGACGGATATGGGGAGTACGTTTCTGAACTGATCCAGAAGGTCCCGATCAGCCATTTCCCAGAGGATCTTGAGCTCAAGGTCGGGATGACATTCCAGTCCAAGTCACCCCAGGGCATGCCTGTGACCTTTGTAGTGAGCGGAATCGATAACGACATGGCGGAGATCGACCTGAATCATCCTCTGGCCGGAAAGACTCTGGTCTTTGATATCGTGATCAAGTCCGTGAGGCAGGCATCTCAGGAAGAGATCGAGGAGATCAACAGCATGTCGTCCTGCGACCAGGGTGATGCTTCGCAGTGCGGCGGCGGCTGCAGTTGCGGCGGTTAAATCCATGATGATTTGACCCGGGATGCTGAATTCTTGAAACAGATAACTGCAAGATCATTGCCTGTAATCAATATTCCAGAATCAGATTATTTTTGCAGTTGATTAGTCTTTCTTCCATTTTCTCAAGTTCTTTCAAGTAAATAAACTGCTGTCTATTCATTTTTACATTGAGGAAATGACCGACAATTTTAAATTTAATGGCACAATGTCCCTGTCCGGATAGAAGACTTCTCAGAATATTTCGCCACCCAAAAAAATTTCTATGCCCCCGAATGATTGCTCGTTGTAAGTGCGAAGGTCTGATATGATCAGGAAGGTTTACCACATGGTGCCCATTATACAGACTATAGTTTGTCGTCAATAATTTTTTTTTGTTCTTCAAATCACGATATAAATCTGTCCCTGGTAGAGGCATAATGGAGAGAAGCTGTATCGTATCAAGTTTATTCACGATAGAAAATTGAACGGTTTTTCGAACCGTATCCAAATCATCATCGTCTGTTCCTACAATGAACATGCCGTGTATGGAGATCTTGTGTTTATGAAGTTTCTGAATCACTTCTATCATATCCTGCTTATTCTGGTCTTTCTTAAAGCTGTCCAGTGTTTTTGGATTAATGGATTCAAATCCGATAAACACATATCGTAGGTTTGCCTTGTACATTAATTCCAGAAGTTCCTCATTCCTCGCCGCTTCGATTCTGATTTGAGCAACAATATCCATATCCAGCTTCTCATCTATAATTCTTGTCAATATTTCTTTTGCTCTTTTCTTGTTTTCAGCAAAATTGTCGTCCACAAAGAATATCTTCCTGGAACCGGTTACACCGATCTGGTGCTTTATTTCGGTAATAACCTGATCTGGAGTGAGGGTTCTGTAGCCTCTTCCGAACATTTTTATTACGGAACAAAAAGAGCATGTATGGGGACATCCTCTGGAAGTAGCGATAGGAATTACACCACCGTTTAGAAATTTTGTCATGTATTTCCCCCGATATTCTTTGTACCCATGGATCATTGTGAAATCAGGCGAATAAGCAATATTGTGGCTCGGTTTGCGCCATGGATTATGAGTGTTTCCATCCGATGATTTAAAAGAAATACCCATTACTTGTTTGAGATCTCCTTCTTGATTAAGCACCTCGATTAGTTCCGGCAATGTTTCCTCCCCCTCACCTTTAACAACATAATCACAATGTTGCAAAGCTTCGTTCGGCAGAAAAGATACATGAGGCCCACCCATGACTACGGGAATCCCCAAGGAAGATACTTTGTCGGCGACTGCATAAGATTCCAGTGCCGTCTGTGTAACGGCGGATATGCCGACAAAATCGGCCTTCTTTATCTTTCCCCAGTTTATTTTTGCGAACTTTTCAACAAATATCTCCACTTCAAAACCATAACTTTTCAATACACTTCCCAAGATAGGGAGTCCAAGTTTTGGCATTTTTACATAGGAAAACACATTATGGGTTTTCTCACTATGTTCTATTAATATTACTTTCTTTATTCTTTTCTCTTGCGCCATAAGATATTTACTCTATTTTTATAATGCGATCAGAAAAATATCTCTCCCAATCCATTTGCCGGCTATGGAGAGACAAGAAAGGGTGATGCTTCGACGGCCTTGCCCTCCCTCATCGTATCCATCCTTGGTCTCGTATTATGAAGGTTCGGGCACCCCCATATATCTTTTCAATACGGCCTTTTCAGATAGAATTTTCTTGTAGCGTTTTTTGAACCTGTAAAACCGCGGCACCGGACGAATTCTCTTGTATAAGGTGTTGGATTCTCTATAGGCATAGTCGAGCGCTT